>CAZEVV010000192.1:1602-5693 GCA_964515675.1 uncultured Paludibacter sp.
TGATTTTGTAAATAAATGCGCGAATTGTTTTTTGCGCTTTTTCTTTATCATTTTGAAATTTATTCGACAATCTCTGGCACCTCTGCTTTCGGCACATTCGCAAACAAATGAATTGAAAATCAATAGTATAAAAAAAACAATAATCAGCAACTTATTTCTATTTCCTTCTTATCTCCAACCCATTGGCTATTGGGCTAATTATGGGGGTTCGAGGACTAAAAGCTAAATATACAATCAAATGAACAGCAAAATTATTAATGTGTTTCTATTCGTGGTTTTTGCGCTATTGTGTAGCAGTGCATTTGCGCAGCAAACAACAGAGAATAAAATTCACTACACCGGAAAAACGCTTGCCAATCCTGCCTATCACGATGGGCAGTTGCAACCCATAATTGGCGTGCACAATATACAAACCATGCGCGCCAACCGCGAAAATCCTTCGGCAGCCAATTGCAATGGTTGGACTTACCACCATCAACCCATGATGGCTTATTGGAATGGCACTTTCTATTTGCAATTCCTCAGTGGCGAGCACGGCGAACACATACCGCCATCGCAAACATTTTTACAAACATCAAAAGATGGTTATAATTGGAGCACGCCACAGGTTTTGTTTCCTCAATACAAAGTGCCCGATGGTTTTACAAAACCTACTCACGCAGGTGTTGCCAAAAACTTGGGCGCCATCATGCATCAACGTGTTGGTTTTTATGTTTCGAAATCGGGGCGTTTGCTCACCATGGCCAATTATGCTGTAGCACTCGACAAAAAAGACGACCCCAACGATGGCAATGGCATAGGCCGTGTGGTGCGCGAAATTTACAAAGATGGAAGCTTTGGCCCATTGTATTTTATTTATTACAACCATGGGTTCAGTGCTAAAAATACCGATTTCCCGCATTTCAGTCGTAGCCGCGACAAAGCATTCCGTTTGGCTTGTCAGGAAATTATGGACAATCCGCTGTACATGATGCAATGGGTAGAAGAGGCCGACCGCGACGAAAAACTGATTCCTTTAAATAAAGGCTATAAAGCATTTTCGTACTATCATTTGCCCAATGGTGATGTGGCGTCGCTATGGAAACACGCACTCACATCCATTAGCAAAGATGGTGGGCGCACATGGATGGAGCCTGTGCAGCGTGCCAAAGGTTTTGTGAATAGCAATGCCAAAATTTGGGGGCAAAAACTGTCGGACAGCACTTATGCCACTGTTTACAATCCTTCGGAGTTTCGCTGGCCACTAGCTGTGTCGTCGTCGGCCGATGGGTTGAACTACACAACATTAAACCTTGTGCACGGCGAAATAACCCCCATGCGCTATGGCGGCAATTACAAATCATACGGTCCGCAATATGTGCGTGGCATATTGCCAGGCAATGGCCTTCCGCCCGACAATGATATGTGGGTGACTTACAGCGTAAACAAAGAAGATATGTGGGTGTCGCGCATTCCGGTGCCTATGCAATCGGCCAGCACAAGCCATGCCAACGACAATTTCGATGTTGTTAAAAACATAAGCGAATTAAAGCAGTGGAACATTTATTCGCCGCTTTGGGCACCTGTAACTATCGAGAGCAAAAACAACAAACAATGGCTTACTTTGGCCGACAAGGACCCTTTTGATTATGCAAAAGTCGAACGCGTAATTCCTGCCTCGAAAGAGCTCAGCGTGAGTTTCGAAATAGAAGCTGCACAAAACAAAGATGGTATGTTACGCATCGAATTTCTCGACGACAAAGGCATCGCTTGTTCGCGCATCGAATTTACTGCCGATGGTATTTTAAGAACCAAAGGTGGTTCGCGCTTTGCCAACATGATGCCTTACGAGGCCAACAAAATCTACAAAGTGGAGGCACGTTTGTCAGCCCCTAATCGCAGCATAAGTATTTTTGTTGATGGCAAACAAGTGGGTACGCGCATGTTTTATGCGCCTGTGGCTGCCATTCATCGCATCTCCATCAGCACTGGCGCGCCACGCAATTTCCCTACGCCCGAAACGCCTGCCGACCAGGACTACGACCTCCCCAATGCGGGCGCCGAAGACAAAATGAGCGTGTTCCGTTTGCGCAATTTCAAAACCGCATCGGCCGATGTTGATGCTACGGCTGCTATTTTGCGCTTCGAAAATTTCAAACATTATGTCGATTATTTCAATGGCATGGAGGACGAAAATATTGTGCAAGCCATACCCAACGCACAATCGGCCGAGTGGATGGCGCAAAACATTCCGCTTTTCGAATGTCCGCAGCAAAATTTCGAGGAAATGTATTATTTCCGTTGGTGGAATTTGCGTAAGCACATAAAAAATACGCCTGTGGGTTATGCCATGACTGAGTTTTTGGTGAATCGCTCCTATGCCGACGAGTATAACCTCATCGCTTGCGCCATCGGACATCATATTTACGATAGCCGCTGGATGCGCGACACCACTTATCTCAAACAAATTATTCGCACTTGGTACCGTGGCAACAATGGTGCGCCCATGAAAAAAATGATGAATTTTAGCTCGTGGAATATCGACGCCCAACTCAATATGTATTATGTTACGGGCGATAAGCAGTTTTTGCTCAATATGTACCCCGACATGCTGGCCGAATACCAACGTTGGGAAGCGGGGCATCGCTTGCCGGGCGGACTCTATTGGCAAGGCGATGTGCAGGATGGCATGGAGGAATCCATCAGCGGCGGACGACGCAAACGCTATGCACGCCCCACCATCAATAGTTATATGTTTGGCAATGCAAAAGCCTTGGCTGACATTGCAACTATGGCAGGCGACCAACAAAAAGCTGCTTTGTACACGCAAAAGGCCGACACCATAAAACAACTCGTGCAAACAAAATTGTGGAACACGCGCCACAATTTCTTCGAAACATCGCGCATCGATTCCATGGCCAACGTGCGCGAAGCCATAGGTTTTATTCCTTGGTATTTTAATTTGCCCGACAAAAACACCTATGACATTGCATGGAAACAACTCATGGATACCGACGGTTTTCTCGCGCCTTATGGACACACCACGGCCGAGCGCCGACATCCACTTTTCCGCACACATGGCGTTGGCCGCTGCGAGTGGGACGGCGCCATTTGGCCCTTTGCCACCTCGCAAACCCTCACCGCCATGGCCAATTTCATGAATCATTACCCACAACAAACAGTGAGTAGAAACGACTATTTCCGACAAATGGAACTCTATGTCGAATCGTCGTACCATCGCGGTCGGCCTTATATTGGCGAGTATCTCGATGAGGTAACTGGCTACTGGCTCAAAGGCGACCAAGAGCGTGCGCGCTACTACAATCATTCCACTTTCAACGATTTGCTCATCACTGGCTTGGTAGGTTTGCGTCCGCGCCCCGACAATACGCTCGAAGTAAACCCACTCATACCCGCCGACAAATGGGATTGGTTTTGCCTCGACAATGTAAAATACCGCGGTCGTAACATAAGCATTGTGTGGGACAAGCACGGCAACAAATACCACATGGGCAAAGGCATGCATTTGTTGGTGGATGGCAAAAAAGTTGCCCACGCCCCAACCCTAAGCAAACTTGTGGCTGTGGATGCATTGAAATAAGTAAAAAAAATAAAGTTGGTGCTTTACATTTATTATCGATGTAATTTACTCATTTGAAATAGTTTTATTTGAAATCATTTTATTTCAAATAAAACTATTTCAAACAAATGTATTTCATCACTCTCAAAACAAAAAACAAAAAACACAAAACACAAAACCCGAAATTCTTACTCCCCCAAGGGGGATGGGGGGCATTTGGGCGTGCCCCTACGGGTCGGGCTTTCGGCACGGCATCCACAAAGGTACCACCCTGCTAGCGCGGATTTGCAATCCGTGCTACGATAAAATGGCACGGATTGCAACCAACGGTCAGCGACCAAAGGGAGATAAATCCGCGCCAGCGAAGTAAGCGACATCCTTGTCGCTTAAAAAACACAATCCCCGATATACAAATTCACAGCATGTTCAATCGTAAATCGTAAATCCGTCAATCGTAAATCCATAAATTCTTTGTCTTTTTCTGCATTTTTTAATTATTTTTGCAATCGAATTAAAACAAGCATTATGCAAA
>CAZEVV010000193.1:0-5624 GCA_964515675.1 uncultured Paludibacter sp.
GTGTATATCGACGGAAAATTCGAAGCACGCCTTATGTTGCCGCTCTCATTATCCTACGACCACCGTGTGATTGATGGTGCCGACGGCATTCGTTTCTTGCGTTGGATTATCGAAGCCATCGAGCAACCCATGAAATTTGTGATAGAAGGCTAAGGAAGAATTTACGATTTACAATTTAAAGATTTACAATTTTTATGCATGCTGTTCTACTTTCTCTACCAATATTCTATTTGGATTAATAGGGAAATGTAGAGCACATCATTAAAAAATTAATTTTAACATCATGAGTAAAAATATAGTTGTTATTGGAGGAGGCCCCGGTGGGTATTCGGCAGCATTTTATGCGGCCGACCTTGGAATGAACGTTACATTGGTCGATTTGGAAAAAAATCCGGGTGGCGTTTGTTTGTACCGTGGTTGCATTCCCTCAAAAGCTTTGCTACATGTGGCCAAATTGCTTAACGAAACCAAAGAGGCCAAGGCTTGGGGCATCGATTTTGGTGAGCCAAAAATTGATTTAGATCAATTGCGTACATTCAAAAATTCGGTAGTGGGCAAACTCACTGGCGGTTTGGGCGTGCTCAGCAAACAGCGCAAAGTGAAATTGGTGCAAGGCCGCGCAAGTTTTGTGTCGTCCAACGCCATTGTGGTTAAAAAACTCGACGGCACCGAGGAGCAAATCAGTTTCGACAAAGCCATTGTGGCTACAGGGTCGGTAATTGCCACTATACCGCATCTACAAATCGAAAGCAAGCGATTGCTCAATTCCACTTCGGCACTCGATTTGCCTGCCATCCCCAAATCGCTTTTGGTAGTGGGTGGCGGTTACATAGGCCTCGAATTGGGCTCGGTATATGCGGCTTTGGGCACAAAAGTGTCTGTAGTTGAGTTTATGGATAGGCTTTTGCCAGGTGCCGACCAGGATTTGGTTGCTCCGCTCAAAAAACATCTCGAGCATGCCTACGATAAAATTATGCTCCAATCAAAAGTGGTCGAAATTAAAGAAGTAGCCGATGCTTTGGAAGTGAAAATTGAAGACAACAAAGGAGAGCTAAGTACGCATACTTACGATTATGTGCTTATGTCCATTGGTCGCAAGCCACAAACAGCAGGTCTAGGCCTCGAAAACACAAAAGTGCAAGTAAACGAGCGTGGTTGGATAGTGGCCGATAAGTCGCTCAAAACCAACGACGATAACATTTACGCCATTGGCGACATTGTGGGCGAACCCATGTTGGCACACAAAGCCTCGCACGAGGGCCGTGTAGCTGTGGATGCTATCGATGGCAAAAAAGTAGCTTTCGAGCCATTGGCCATTCCCGCCGTAGTGTTTACCGACCCCGAAATAGCTTGGGCCGGCATCACCGAAAATCAGGCCAAAGCCAAGGGCATAAACTTCGAAGTAGCAAAATTCCCATGGGCAGCCAGCGGGCGCGCCACAACATTGGGCCGTAGCGACGGATTAACAAAAATCATTGTCGACCCCGCCACCGAGCGCATTTTGGGCGTTGGCATTACCGGTCCCGGCGCAGGCGAACTCATTGCCGAAGCTGTTTTGGCCATCGAAATGGGCGCCACTGTATCCGACTTGGCACTCACCATTCACCCACACCCAACACTCTCCGAAACCATTATGGAATCGGCCGAGCTGTTCTTTGGGCACGCCTCGCACATCTTCAAACCTGCGAAAAAGTAGGGAAAGTGTTTCGAGTTTCGTGTTTCGTGTTTCGAGTTTCGGATCTACCTCATGAGTTTACGAGGGAGGTTGTGAGTACCAAATATGAGTTCTGAGTCCAAATTATTTTAAAAATGGCTTGCGATAATATGAAATTATCCCAAGCCATTTTTTTAGTTTATACAAAAAGATCAAATACAAACAAGCGATAAAAAAATTTTTGCTAATACTTGTGTATTAAAATATTGGGTGTGATTTTGAAGCAATTTTGGGATAGTTTTGGAATTGTCTGAATAAACAGCATAATTTACATACTGCCAAAATATTAGAACATTATTTTAAATAATAAGCCTTTCCAAGTCTATCATTTTTTGAGGGAAGTATTTGTGTTTTTGCATTATTAAATAATATGCTCACTTCGACTATTGGTTTGTAATTCAATGTTGGATTCGATATTTTTTCAGATAATACATTAAGTTTTTTTAGCTAAAATTCATTTTGTGTTGAATTTATCCTTTTCCCATGTCGATACATTATTTTCAATATAAGTGGCTATCTTATTCATTTCTGCCTGACTGCGAATAATATGATCGTGAAAGCGCGTTTGCCAACAGAATTCAATATGGTGAGCATTTGCGAAACAAGTTATCGCACGTTTCAACCCACCCATCGACGTTGACAATCGTCCCCGTTTGTGTGATATTGATTGCATTTTTTCGTTTGGTATCGCATTTTTCAAACGCCGATTTGTATTTTCCCCCGTAGAGACGATGTGTACATCGTCTGAAATTGTTTCGTTTATACCCACCCCCGCTGAGACGATGTGCACATCGTCTCTACGATGGTATCTGTATCATTCCCAATTTGTAGCCTTGTCCTTGCCAGTATTCGATGGCTTGCGGTAAGGTTTCGAGCATGTTGGACGATGCTTTTATCGAGTCGTGAAAAATGACGATAGCGCCGTTGCGACTGAACTTTTTTATGTCGCGCATTATGCTTTGTGTATTGTAACTAGCATCGAAATCGTAAGTGATATAATCCCACATTATGATTTTGTATTTTTTGCGTAAAATGCGTATTTGCGAAGGCGTTATACGTCCATAGGGTGGACGCATGAGTGGACTTTTAATCAGCGCATCGGCTTTTTCGATATTTGCTATGTAGCTTTTGGTACTTGTTTTTGTGCCGCGTAAATGGTTGTAGCTGTGGTTGCCAACTGCATGTCCGCGCGCCAAAACTTCCTGAAATAGGGTAGGGTAGCGTTCTACATTTTCTCCTACACAAAAAAAAGTGGCTTTCACTTGGTATTTGTCCAATATATCAAGTACTTGCGGTGTTACTTCGGGCACAGGCCCGTCGTCGAATGTGATGTAAATGGTGGGTGGCACTGTTGCGAGCCGCCAAATGGTACCCGGAAAAAACCAACGTATGAATTGTGGAACTTGATGTTTCATGTTATGAGTTATGAGTACTGAGTTATGAGTACTGAGTTATGAGTACTGAGTTATGAGTACTGAGTACTGAGTATTGAGTATTGAGTACTGAGTATTGTACTGAGTGTTGAATGTTGAGTTACACCCTCAATCCCCCCTTTAGGGGGTTAGGGGGCTGTTCATTTTTATACTAAAAATCCCTGTGAAACAAAATAATCATTCTCCCTTTTTTGTGGGAATGGGTTTTGTTTCGCAGGGATTTTCTAGATTGGATTTGCAAATCCCCCCTTGAGGGGGCTAGGTGGCTTTTTGCTTACATGCGAACTCTTTGCGAAAAGCGCGAATAGTGCGGCATATATTTATCGAGCATATCTTTACGGCCGTGTTCGTCGAAAATACTCATTACCAAGTTGAGCACTGCCATACGATGACCAATGCGTTGCGAAACACTGCGTTGTTGAGCGCCTGTGAGTGCGAAATACCAATCGAGGTATTCCACGCAATCTTGTGCTACTTGTGTAAGTATCTCGTCGGCTTTTGCATCCTCGCCAAGCGTATAATAAACGCTTGCCATATTGGCCGAGAAATGGTCGTGACGAACAGTATTGCCAGGTATCATTTTCATGCTGTAGTCGAGTGCTTTGAGCGCACGCACACTGTCGCCTTTTTGCATGAGTGCATCAACCAATTGACCAAACATCATGCGGTGTGTGTAGCACATACGCATAGTGGTTTCGTCGAGATACACTTTGGGGTCGTTGATGTTTCCGAAACGGAATTTTGTCATCATATTGTTGTACATTTCGTCGACATTTACCGATGGGCCGCTACCTTTTTGTCCTACAGGTACAATTTGGTAAGCCAAACCAGTGAGTTCGAAATGGTCGTTAAGCCCCAAATAATAGTCGTCGCCAACAGTTACAGCAAAGTAAATGGGGCGTTCCCAGTTGTTGGTGCGCAACATTTCGAGTATCATCATTTCACTTTTTGTCATTCGTCGCCCAAGTTCGATATTGATTTGTGGTACAATTTCGCCTACTCTGTCGGCGCTCACAGTACCTGTGCTGATGGCCTGTTGTGCATCAACAGGTATAAACAATTGCTTGGTGGGGATAAACGACTCGCCATTCATTTTCGAACGTTCGTCGGTTGAGCGTACAAATTCGAATGCCGTTTTTACGTCGAGTGGCTGTTTAAATGCTTCTTCGACATATACTACTTCATTTCGGCCAGTAATATAATCGATTGGCTCCCAGCTTATGGGCAATGGTTTCGACTCGTAGGCTTCGCGACGCATTTGATCGATATACCAATCGGTTTGCAGGTAGCTTAAATTACAAACACGTATGTCGGTGCCTACGCCTTCCACTTCTTGGTTGTACCAAAGTGGGAAAGTATCATTGTCGCCATTGCTAAAAATTATGGCATTGGGGCGCACCGAGTTCAGGTAGTTGGCACCAAAGTCGCGGGCCACATAGCGGTTGCTTCTGTCGTGGTCGTCCCAGTTTTCACTTGCCATAAGTGCAGGCACACCCAACGATACGATAGTTGCAATGCTTGCTGCAAGTGCTTTCGACATATATTTTTCGAGTACTTTTGCAATGCCCATTACGCCCAAACCTATCCAGATGCTAAATGCATAAAACGAACCTGCATAGGCATAGTCGCGTTCGCGCGGTTGGTAAGGCGTTTGGTTGAGGTAAACCACAATAGCAATACCAGTGAGTACGAACAATAAAAGTGTAACCCAAAAGGCATGTTTACCTTCGATGCCGCCATAAATAAGGAAAATTATACCAATAATACCCAATATCAATGGCAACATATAATAGCGGTTGCGTCCTTTATTTTCGGCCATTTCGGTGGGTAAATTCGTTTGGTCGCCTACCAAAAACTTATCAATAAAGTTAAATCCTGTTATCCAATTACCGCGGTCAATTTCGCCATGCCCTTGCAAGTCGTTTTGTCGGCCACTGAAGTTCCAGAAAAAATAACGCCAATACATATGATTTAATTGGTAATCGAAAAAGAAGCGTAAGTTTTCGCCAAACGTAGGTTTCACTTCGGTGCGTTGTTGTCCGCAATAGTCAAACGCTATGGTTTCGCCTTTTATTCTTGCCCATTCTTTGTAAGCATTCACGTGCGAAGGCTGGTTGCTATACAAACGTGGGAATAGCATATCGAAACGGCTATCCATTTTGTAGCTCAATTTATAGCCTGTAAGCATGTAGCTATCTTTTTCGTCGGGCGATGTTTTTGGTTTGGGCGCATATTGTGCTTCGCCACGTTTTTCGATAGGTGCGCACATATTGCCTTTTATTTCGAGTTCAACCGGTGCATTGTACACAGGACCATAAAGCAACGGACGGTCGCCATATTGCTCACGATTGAGGTAATATTTCAGCGAAAACACATTGTCGGGCGAGTTCTGATCCATTGGCGGATTGGCTGCCGAACGAATTACAATAACAGTATAGGTCGAATATCCTATCAAAATTACCGTAATCATTAGCATG
>CAZEVV010000194.1:0-5608 GCA_964515675.1 uncultured Paludibacter sp.
CATGTGGCCCTGGCGAGTGTAACAATCAGTTGCACAACAACAATACAAACAATCCATACAAAAGCATGGGTTGAGGCTGTGAACAAAAACGGAAATTTAATTATAATTTCTCTAACAAAAATGGCTCTGCAAATTGAATTGCAAAGCCATTTTTTCATTTCAAAACATTATCTAACTTTGTTAAAACACCCGATAACTCAGCATCCATTTCATAAATATCGGGTAAAAAACCTAAGCTACCATCGTTCAAAATGCGGGCTGTTACATACTCAATCAGCAGCGGCACCGAGGGTCGAAGCCGTACCCTATCAAGTGCTAAAGTGTCGACATTGTCGATAAAATATGCTTTCCCAATTTTGGTACGTGGCTGCAAGTCGATGCTGTGCCTTATTTTGTCGTGCAATAGATCGCGCTTTTCAACAGCAGCCTTTTGTGTTTCGTCGATGGGTGCTAAACAGAAAAAAGCCAACTCCAATGGTTTTTGCACCCGCACACAACCATGGCTCACAGCCCTATTGTATCGCAAAAATGCCGATTTCGAATTTGTATCGTGCAAATACACACTATGCCTATTGGCAAAATTGAATTTTATACGCCCCAAAGCATTTATATCGCCCGAATCCTGCACAATGATGTATGGCTGATAATTTCTACTTATCCGCGCCCAATCCACATCCTGCGGTCGCACCTCTTCGTTTTTGTAATATATGCGCATACGCATGCGCCTAATATAAGAAGTATCGCGCTGCATGGTTTTCGATATTTCGTTCACAATAATGCTATTGGGTATTGTCCATGTTGGATTGAGCACCAACTCGTAGATATTGCTTTGCAACATGGGCGTGCGATTGCGAGGCCTACCAACACACACCAATGATTGCAATGCCAAAGTATCGGCATTGTAAGCGCGCAGTTGCATTTCGGGCACATTCACAACTATGTGTTTTGCCCCCAGGGCTTGTTGCAATTTCCAACGCAGTCGCTCAAGATTGGCATCGATTTTTGCCACCATATCGCTCGGCTTGAAATTAAGTGTACGCAGCGTGCTATTGCCAATTTCTTTATCGACAAGCAAGCCCATTTCGCGCTGAAAAACATTTACAGCATCCAACAAATTATCGTCGAACAACTGATAGTAACTTGCATACAAATGGCTATTGGGCAATTGCTGTGTGCGTTTGAGTCGCTCGGCCACCAATGCTACCGTGGGATGTTGTGTATTGTGTTTTATTGTAACACCATCGGGCAACAAAGGGATATTGCCAAAAGCACTATCCGAGAGGGCAGCAAAAAAAGCTCGTTTTTGCAACAAAGCTTTATACAACTCGCTACTGGGCATATAGTTGCCAACACAGGCTATGCCATATGTTTCGACATTGCGCATTGCTTGTGCAAGAAACGCAACATCGACGTTTTGTGTTGCAAAATAATAATTGCTGAGCTGCACTTGTGCTTGCACTACCCCAAATTGCAAAGCCGCAACATATTGCAAAAAAGCCAAACTAGCATAATATTCGACACGTGCCATTTTGTCGTATAAAAAAATATCGTTTTCACGAAAATCGAGTTGCTCTTTCAATTTATCATAACAGAACAATGCGCGCGGCAAACCATGTTGCCCTACATTTTCGATAAGCACAAACAAACTATCGAGTTCATTAGCATTGCTGTGGGGTGTCACCCACATGGCTCGAAAATTATTCGACGCATAATAATTACGCACAAAAGCCTCGATTAACTGTGTACTATCGGTGCTAGCAACACATTGGCTTTTCAGGTGGGCAGTCAGTTGAGCTTCGTCGAAAGTATTTTGCTTGTTGGCAACAGGGCGAGCGCAGGCAGTATGCATAAGCATGAAGTGCGCAAAAACGGCGATTATGTATGTGAAACCTTTCATTTTTAGTATATAGCTAATAATATTTAACACCGCATATAATAAGCAAGCATCAGAACCAAAGTGCACAAAATAGTAAAAAAACATAAACTTTACCTGAGTAAATGTGTCGCTTTGGCTTTGAACCGATTATTTCCGTTTTCGTTCAAACACTATATTGCATAACAATCGGCAAAAAAAGCAATAAACAAATCATTTCCAAAGATATAAAAACAGTTCGACATATCAAAACAATCACATTTAAAATGCTGCATTCATTATTACAAATACAACAAAAAACACATTTCAACAACAATTTTGTTTCGCATCGATAAAATGATTAACTTTGTGGCCGATTGTTTGCATTGCACATCAAAAACTTTGAAAGGCTTTGGCACAACTATTGAATTAAAGTGGAAGCTTGGCATCGAAAAACAAACGAAACAACTAATATTGAGCACTTTGCTACAATGCCAGCACAACACAGCATGTATAACATTTTTCAACTACATGCCATTTTGACAGAAAAAAAACATACCAGATAAAAATGAGTAAGCTATTTGACAATTTTTTCAGCGACGACAATATGAGCAGTGCTGATGTTTTTCCAATTATATCATTAGACGAACGTTCGCAAGACATCGACATAAACACAGGCGAAGTTTTAGCAATTTTACCTTTGCGCAATATGGTAATATTTCCGGGTGTACTTTTGCCCGTAAGTGTTGCTCGCCCAAAGTCGCTTAAACTAATACGCAGTGCACAACAAAACGGCAAATTTATAGGCGTATGCACACAAATTGATCGCCGCAACGAAGACCCCAAAGCCGAAGATTTGTTTAGCATGGGAACTGTAGCTTCGGTGGTGCGTATACTTGAAATGCCCGACAATACTACGACAGTAATTTTAGAGGGACGCAAGCGCTTTCACCTCGGCGAAACTGTAAGCGTAAAACCTTACTTAAAAGCCAAAGCGCATTTTGCCGAAGATATATTGATCGACGACTTGAACGACAATGTATTTCAGGCATTGGTAGCATCAATCAAGGACCTTGCTACCAGCATAATAAACAATTCGGGTTCGCTCCCACCCGAAGCCTCGTTTGCTATTCGCAATATCGAAAACCCTGTTGCACTTATCAATTATGTGTGTGTAAACTTTGGCTTTTCGGTAAAAGATAAAATTCGATTACTCGAAATTGATGACGTGATGGAGCGTGGCTATCAGCTACTCGAATTATTGAACAAAGAGGCGCAACTGCTCGAACTGAAATTGTCCATACAAAACAAGGCCAAAGAAGGCATCGACCAACAACAACGTGAGTATTTTTTGCATCAGCAAATGAAAACGATACAAAACGAGTTGGGTGCTGCTAGCCCCGAACAAGATGTGGAGGATTTTAAAGCACGCGCCGCAAAAAAGAAATGGAACGAAGCTGTAGCAAAAGTTTTCGATAAAGAGTTGCGTAAACTCGAACGCACCAATCAACATTCGCCCGATTATTCGATTCAACTCAACTATATCGAAACCATGCTCGATTTACCATGGAACGAATATAGCAACGATAACTTCAACCTCCGAAATGCAAAAAAAGTGCTCGACACCGACCATTTTGGACTCGAAACTGTAAAGGAAAGAATTATTGAACATTTGGCAGTACTAAAATTGAAAGGCGACATGAAATCGCCCATCATTTGCTTGTATGGCCCTCCAGGTGTTGGTAAAACATCGCTCGGACGGTCGGTAGCCACGGCACTTAATCGGAAATATGTGCGCATTTCGTTGGGTGGTTTGCACGACGAAGCCGAAATTCGTGGCCATCGCCGCACCTATATTGGGGCAATGCCAGGCCGAATAATGCAAAACATACAAAAGGCCGAAACATCCAATCCGGTGTTTGTGCTCGACGAAATTGATAAAATTACCGCCGACTACAAAGGCGACCCATCGTCGGCATTGCTCGAAGTACTCGACCCCGAACAAAACACAAGTTTTCACGATAACTTTTTAGATGTCGATTTCGATTTGTCGAAAGTAATGTTTATTGCTACTGCAAATAACCTCAACAGCATACCACGCCCCCTACTCGACCGTATGGAGTTGATTGAAGTGAGCGGCTACACACAAGAGGAAAAAATTGAAATTGCGCATCGACATTTGGTGACAAAAGAACTCGAAAATCATGGTTTAAAACCCGAACAAGTGCAACTGAGCAAAGCCGTTATCAGTCAGATAATTGAATCGTACACACGCGAGTCGGGCGTACGCGAGCTCAACCGACAAGTAGCCTCACTCATGCGCAAAATTGCAAAACGTGTGGCATCGAAAGAAAAATACAACCCCGAATTAAAAGTAGAAGACTTGAAAGAACTTTTAGGTGCACCGCGTTACAGCAGAGACAAATACCAAGGCAACGATTATGCAGGTGTAGTTACTGGCTTGGCTTGGACGCAAGTGGGCGGCGAAATACTTTTTGTTGAGTCGAGCTTGAGCAAAAGCAAAGCTCCAAAACTTACTTTAACAGGTAATTTGGGCGAGGTAATGAAAGAGTCGGCCATGTTGGCTTTGGAATATATTAAATCGCATGCCGAAGCATTGCAAATTGAGCCAACAATGTTCGACGAATGGAATGTACACGTGCATGTACCCGAAGGCGCCATCCCAAAAGATGGTCCATCGGCAGGTATAACCATGGTAACTGCATTGGCTTCGGCATTTACAAAACGAAAAGTAAAAGCCAACTTGGCCATGACAGGCGAAATAACACTGCGCGGCAAAGTATTGCCTGTTGGCGGCATAAAAGAAAAAATTCTTGCAGCCAAACGCGCAGGCATCAACGAAATAATACTCTGCAAAGAGAACCAAAAAGACATTGAAGAAATAAAAGCTTCGTACTTAAAAGGGCTAAAGTTTCATTATGTTACCGACATTATGGAAGTTGTAGAAATTGCCTTACTCAAAGAACTTGCAAAATAAGTAAAATGAAAAAAGCCCGTGATTATATATATCACGGGCTTTTTTTTATGCAAAACACAAGATGCTATCGAACAACAATTTTGGTTGTTTTCGACAAACTACCCGATCGTGTTTTGAGCAAATAAATACCTTTAGTAATATTTGTCAAGTCGATGCGCTGTGTATTATAACCCTCAACTGTTCCACTCGCAAAAGTCATACCCTGCATATTCACGATTTCATAATACATTTGTCCCTGCTCGTTTTTAATAAAAATATGATCCACAGCAGGATTAGGATAAACCGCAAAGCGCAAATCGTCCAATTCGAAAACATTTGTTGTTAAGAAATTTCGTACGCCTGGCGAACCAAACTTTTTATCGTCGACAAACCAGTTTTCGCCCACATTATTATCCAATGCAGCATCGCTCAACTCAAGCGTATGTCCAGTGCCATTGGCATTGGTTGGCCACGGAAACTCAGTACGATAATAAACCGAGTCGACAAGCACGCCCGATTTGTTGTATAAACGAATGAATTCGCCATCGCTCGAAAGCCCAAAATCGGCATTACCAACAACATTTTGCACTTCGGGGTATGCAGCTTTAAACTTACTTACACTCTGAGCTACTACAACATAGCTATTGGGCTGCAAGCTAAAGCCTTCATCAAAATAATACTTATTTTTATTATTACTGTCTGTGTACAGCCAGCCCGACATATCAACAGCTACCGAACCTGGATTGTAAATCTCCACCCAATCGTCGGCTGGCTTAAGC
>CAZEVV010000195.1:0-3895 GCA_964515675.1 uncultured Paludibacter sp.
ACCATTATCTATGAAATGTTCGGTTTTTAAATTTGAGCCAAAAGGACCATCTACAAAAGCATTGTTTATGTTAGCTTTAATGTCTTTAAGTCTCTTCACCTCCCAATGCTCGGGTATTTCCCCCAACCATTCTATCCCCGAAGGTTTGTATTTTTCGTATTGTTTCATAAGACATCGTTGTTTGAAGGGTTGGACTGATGGAGTTTCAACTGGCTTTTTTTGAGTTCTATTTCGGCAATCAGCTCTTGCTCAGTAGGCAAATAGGCCATGTATTTGGTGGCAAAAAGTTGTTTACTATCGTTTAATATGCTGTATTTCACTATGGTTTCATCCTTTTCGGCACACAAAATAATCCCTATGGTGGGGTTGTCGTTATCCTGCTTTTTCAGGTCGTCGTACATGCGAATATACATATCCATTTGCCCGGTATCCTGGTGCGATAACTTGGTGGTTTTGAGGTCGAACAGCACAAAGCATTTCAGTATATAGTTATAAAACACGAGGTCGATATAAAAATGACTGGTTTCGGTGCTTATTCTAAATTGTCGCGCTACAAACGAAAAGCCTTTGCCTAGCTCGAGGAGGAATTTCTCCAGATCGTTAAGCAAAGCGGTTTCTATCTCTTTTTCTGTTGCTTCAACAGGTTGTGGTATGTTCAAAAACTCAAAAACATAGGGATCCTTAATGAAATCGGCCGGATTCAGCACATCTGATTGTTGACGTTCTACTGCGCTGTTAGTCGAAAGCAATCGTTGGTACGAAAAAGTGTTGATATTTCGTTCTAATGTGCGTACACTCCAGTTTTGTTCGTAAGCTTCCTGTAAGTAATATCTTTGTGCCTCCTTATTTTCAACTCTCATTATCAACCTGTTGTGACTCCACGTCAATTTGCTACACAGTGTGTAGCAAATCTCCACATCGGGATAAGTAAGATAAAACTGCCTGAAATTTCGCAGGTTAGCATACGAAAAACCCTTGCCAAACTCGTCGGTGAGCTCTACCGATAGTGATTTGAGGATAGCTTCGCCATAATTGGCTCGTTGGTTGCCTTGTTGTTCTTCCTCTACAATGCGTTTACCCATAAGCCAGTAGGCTTCAACCATTGCGCTATTAATGGCAGTGTATGTTTTTTGGCGTGCCTGAGCCAAAATATCCCTAATTTCGGCAACAAAATTGCTTGCTATTACATTTGTCATAAGTTCAAATTCGCCTCTAAAGTTTTCAAATCGTTTTCAAGCACAGCCAACTCATCCAATATATCCTGAATAGCTTCCAGCTTTTCGGGTTGGTAGAATATTTTGTTGAAGTTGATTTCCACACCAATTGTATTGTCGAGATACTCAAATGGACGAGTTAGGTATTTTGCCATAAATGCAGCAATATTGGCTTTGTTTTCATCCTCATTGGGAGAATAGGCAATAATTTCGTAATCCTTTTGCAGGTCGGGCACTATCTCAACTGTAACAATATATTTTGCTTCGGTTGTTTTGGTGGCTTTCTTCAGTGTGGATTTAATTTGTATTTTGCCACATCCCAGGCGTTTACCATTGGTATCATTTTCAGACGGTGCATGCACCGTCTCTACAATGGTTTCCTCGTCTTTGTTGAAAAAATAATATTTGCCATTTGCTTCAATCACTAAATGATTCTCCTTGTAATCGAATGCATTGATAGCAGGCGCAATTATTCGATCGTAACGCTCTGTCAAAGTGAGGGTTTCACTCGAAGTGAAGCCCTCACTATCGGTTAATTCAAAAGTTGATAGTTCAAAAATACCTTCTTCACCAGTTTGAGTGATTCGTGTGGGTTTGAGTTTTATTTTTTCTTCGATAAACTTACCCTCACTATCCACATTGGTAAGCATAATGGCTTGTTTGTTGTAATAGAAATGCCACTTATCGAAAACCCGTGCAAAGTCATTGTCTTCAAAACGATTGAGTGCATCGATAATTTCCGCACGGTTGTCATCGCTCATTTCACGCCGTTTCTTTCCCTTGCTTTTCTTCAATGGCACGTATTTACTGCTTCCGTCAATCAGTATGATTTTGTCTTTGCGTTCAGCAGGTTTGTTTTTGTTGAACACCCACAGATAAGTATAAATGCCCGTATTGAAAAACTCATCGGTGGGCATTTGAATAATGGCTTCCACCCAATCCTGATCAAAAAAGTATTTGCGAATAGTGCTTTCGCCACTTCCAGCATCGCCACTAAAGAGGGACGAACCATTGTTTACCACTACGGCAATACCATCATTGTCGAGGTGATAAATTATGTGTTGATCGAAAAGCAACTGTCCGTCGGATATAGACGGCAAAGCCACAAAACGACCTGTTTTGTCGGTTTCTATTGACTTGCGGTAATCTTTCCAGTCCACACCATAAGGTGGGTTGGCCACAATTACATCGAAAGCCTTATCCAAAAACTTAGTTTCGGTCAACGTATTACCATATTCAATTTCCGAATCGATTCGGAAACGACTTTCAATTTTTGCCAATGCATACAGCGACGAATTCCAGTCCATGCCATAGGTTTTGGTGGGTCTACTGGTTTTCGAACTGAGCTTATCTTCAATACCAAAAAGCAAGTTGCCGCCTCCACAGCTAGGGTCATAAATAGTAAGAAACTCTTCGTTATCCTGAATTTTTGAAGCTACAATATCCGAAATCAATCCAATTATATCGTCGGGTGTATATTGTTCCCCAGCTGTTTCTGCGGATATGTCTGCCCATTTGCGTTTGATATGCTCTTCCAACGTAGTTATTTCGGAGTTGTCGAAAGGCTCTAAATCTATTTTACTCCATCCTTTCACCACCGAAAAAAGTATCTTCTTGGCTCTTAAAATGCCACAAACTCCCGAAATGTCTAGGTACTTTTCTTCATCGTTTCCTTTGTCAACCCCCAACAAATGGCGAGTTTCTGTATCAAATGCATTTAAATACTCTTTAAAGTCCGATTCAAAAGTTTTATCATTGGCACAAATATCGCTAAGCTTTTTATCTTTTCGTACTACATAGTCGTTGTAGCCAAGTCCAATCGTTTTGAAGTACTCAATGTATTCATCCGTATTGTTATCGGTTTTCCCAAACTCTTCCGAAAGTCGTTTATGTTCGCGAATCAAACGGCTTTCCACCATTCGGAGCGCAAAAAAAGGCATCATGTATTTCGGAAAATCGCTCTGTTTCAATCCTGCAGAGCGCAGTGAGTCGGCTGACGACCAAATATCGGACTCGTATTGGAGAATATTTAAAGGCATTGCACTAATTTTTACATTTGTTATTATGCAAAAGTAGTGAAAAAAAAGTAAATACTGAACTTCATTAACAATCAAAAAACAAGCTGATGAAATAGCTGCATGTTAGTAGGTGTTTAGGGTGTTGAGACTTTAGAAATTGAGGTTTGTTGAGAGTGAGTAAACGAATTATTTAAACCCTTGTCCAATTTATCCCTACTCCTCTTGCAAAATGCAAAATTTCAAACAATCTTTGCATTCAAACAAAATGAGCCCAATTTATAGACACATTTCACTTCAAACACCATCACCGGTTGCTACAACTAAAAACATTTTGAGCTAACCAATATCCCACCCAAGCCACAAATCAGCCAGCACTTTTGCATTGTCTTTTCAACTTAATAAATGATGTTTGAAACAGTAAAACAGATACCAATTTTTAGTCATATTTCAAACCCAAAACACAGCCATAGCAACCCCAATTTTCATACAGCGATGCTCCATGGATGCTCCATGGATGCTCCATGTTTTCGTCATGTGATTTTTATCGCAAAACAGAACATTTTTAGTTTAAAAATTGCTTGTGAAATTATTGAAGAAGAAACACAATTCGAACCCTCCACAAACAAAACAATCACTCAAAAAAACATACTTTTCCTCTGTGAT
>CAZEVV010000195.1:3995-5567 GCA_964515675.1 uncultured Paludibacter sp.
TTCTCTGTGATTCTCTGTGATTCTCTGTGATTCTCTGTGAATTGTCTGTGATTCTGTGGCAAAAATCAATTATCAATTATCAATTATCATATAATACTTCCTGTAGTTTCTCCCATATTACAGCTCAACATTATGCGGTCTTTGAGTGAAGTAAGTTCGTTGGGAGAAAGTTGTTGGGTCATGCTTTGGCCGGTAATAATGGCAGCGGCTTGGGTGGCAGCTTCGTGCCGTTCGGAGCTTAAGCGGTCGTGCAATTGCAAGTCGACACTATTGTTCTCACTGCAACGATATACATATTGTATGAAGTCATCGTCGGTGAGAAAATCAGTTATTAAATCAGATTTCACAGTGTTTTTATCAATTTTCACGTTATTATTTTACTTTATGTTTATATGTAAAACGCAAAACACGAAAATATGTACTCAAAACGAGCATTTATTTTGAAGAAAAATAAAAAACATGAAAAATTCGCAAGAAAAGTTTGTTAGTAAGCGAATAGAAATGCCAATTAAACAGCAATGAAACACCAATAAAGGCATTTAAAAAAACTTCATAAAAGCACAAAAAGCAGTTGGAAAATTGAAAATGGCTAAAAACACAATAAGAAACAATAACACACTACACAAACAGCAGTAATGTACATCACACAGTGCTACTATCACCTCACTTTAATACGTACCTATTAAGCTGCTTGACACGTATGTATCAAACACCTTGATACGGACGTATCAAAACCTATCGTCAGCACTACAAACACGCACATGCACGTAGCTTCACCATGCCACGATGGATAAGATTACGTACCGATTGGTAATTCATGTCCATTATCGAGCAAATGTCTTCGTATTTTCTTTCTTCGATATAATACAACTCAATGGCTTCGCGCTGACGAGGCGATAACTGATTGAGTATGCGATGCACAAAGCTAATGTCGTTGCTGTCTTTTTCGCGTGCAATATAATCGGCCTCAACATTGGTGCCGCAAGTTACATCGAGCTCTTCAACCGCCACATCCGACAAATGCGTGCGTTTGCGGCTCTCGTCGCACAATTTATTTTTTAGTGATATTAAAAGGTACGATTTGAAATTCAATACAGCATCGAGCTCGGTGCGCTTGTTGTAAATTTTTACAAACACTTCCTGAATACAGTCTTTGAGCAATTCGCTATCTGTTGTCAAACGGCAACCGTAGTTGTACAACAATTGTACATTCAAATCGTACAAGCGCGAAAAAGCATGCGTGTCACCATTTCTGAAAGCATTGAAAAGTTGAGACGTCTCTTTGTCTTTGTCCAATGCAACTGTTTTTTTGTTGTAATTCTGATTCATCATTGTATTATTTTAATAATTTCGACATGACAAAATTACGGCAAGCAGCTTTTTTTTAGTTGGAAAAACTGACGAGATTATAGGACAAATAGGTAATGTGTTTTATAACATATTTTGGGGTAAAATTACAATAAGTCAACAACAAAAAACATCGGGCTACACAGCTTATTTGCTGCATAGCCTGATGTTTTGTATGCTATTGTTTTGGAAAAAGCTCTTATTATCTATAAAATTGAGTTACAT
>CAZEVV010000196.1:0-5507 GCA_964515675.1 uncultured Paludibacter sp.
ATAGTTGTGTTTTTTGTTTGAGTTTTAATTGTGCAAACGAACGGAACTTTAATACAAAGGCACTAATTTGCAGATTAATAAGAGGATTAAGAATTTAAACACGAAGGCACGAAGACACAAAAATTTTTATTGCGTTTTGATAATATAAATTAGTGTTGTCCGATATAAAAAATATTATTGACTAAAATGAGATCTCTCACTTTGTTCGAGATGACAATCAGATAGTTATGTTTTGTGAGGGGGTAGGTTGGCGGCGATGCCGCAAACCTACCCCCTCACAAAATAATTCGACACATAACGCTGTCATTCAGAGCGAAGCGAAGAATCCAATGATTTTTAGCGGACAACAATGAATATATATTTTAGAAGTTTGTATTTACTAAACAAAATGCAGCTGCAACCAAAAGCTACAACTGCATTTTTACAAAACAATTTTATATGAAAACAAAAATTCGATGCTTTATACTTCGTATTTTTCAATTAAATCCATACCAGTATGTATGGCTTTTTCGTTGAGCCCCAAAAGGTGATGATGGCGCTCGGGCAAGGATTTTTTAAGGCCTTTGAGCACATTGTCGATTTGTACTATGGGTCTTATTTTGAGCAAACCACCCAAAATAATCATATTCATGGTTTTTGCTGCATTATTTGCGTAGGCATATTCTGTTGCATTTATTTTGTAAATGTTTATGTCGGTGCGTGTTGGGAATTTGCGAAAACCATTGCCATCGAATATCAATGTGCCACCAGGTTTCACGCGCTTTTCAAACTTTTCGAGCGAGGGTTGGTTGAGCACTATTGCTGTGTCGTACTCGTTGAGCACTGGCGAACTGATACGCTCGTTGCTCAAAATTACGGTTACATTGGCTGTGCCACCACGTTGTTCGGGGCCGTAGGATGGCATCCAACTTACTTCTTGGCCTTGCATTAATCCCGAATATGCCAATATTTTGCCCATCGACAATACTCCTTGTCCGCCAAATCCTGCAATTATAATTTCTTCAGTCATAATTTCTTATTTGTTTTCGATCTTATTTGTTTTCGATCTTATTTGTTTTCGAAATGAAAAATGCTCTTCTGTATTTTTATTCCTCATTTTTCATTTTTCAATTTTCATTCTTAATTTAAATGTCTTTTAAATCGCCCATCGGAAACTGTGGAAACATGTTTTCAACCATCCAGTCGTTGGATTCGGCAGGGTTCATTTTCCAACCCGAGCTGCATGTCGAAACTATTTCAACAATCGATGTGCCTTTTTTGTCCATCGAGTTCTGAAATGCTTTATGTATGGCTCGTTTGGCTTTTTTTACAGCACCAACCGTGTGCACCGCATGGCGCGTAACATAGCAAACGCCTTCGAGCTGGGCCAACAGGTTGGTAATGTTAAGCGGATAACCTGCCAAAGGTATTTCGCGACCATTGGGCGAAGTCGACGATTTCATACCCATAAGCGTTGTGGGTGCCATTTGTCCGCCTGTCATGCCATAAATACCATTATTTACAAAAATAATAGCAATGTTTTCGCCGCGGTTACAAGCATGAATGGTTTCGGCAGTGCCTATGGCCGCCAAGTCGCCATCGCCTTGATAAGTAAATACCAAGCGATCGGGGAGGAGGCGTTTTACTGCTGTGGCCAATGCAGGTGCGCGACCGTGAGCAGCTTGTTGCCAATCGATATCGAGGTATTTGTAAGCAAATACCGCACAGCCAACTGGTGCTATGCCTATGGATTTGTCCTGCATGTCCATTTCGTCGATTACCTCGCCAATGAGCTTGTGCACAACACCATGACTGCAACCTGGGCAGTAGTGCATGGTTTCGTTGTTCATAACCTTGGTTTTTTCGTAAACCAAGTTTGCCGGATTGATTATATCTGAAATATTCATTTTGTTGTTGTTTTTTATTGCTTTGTCTTTTTGTGTCGAATAACTGTACTTATCATCTGCTACAACATTTCATCGTTTAAAAAGTTTCGACAGGCCATACAAGGCTTTTATTATAAATAAAGTATTAAAAAATCTGACATGTTCATTTTGTAATCTATTAATTCACACAATGAAGCGTCATTCTTCTTTACACTTTCTTCTTTTATCTTTTGTCTTTACTCTTTGCTTTTTACTCTTTACTCTTTACTCTTTGCTCTTTGCTCTTGATTCTTGGCTCTTTGCTCTCGCAGCTATTCTTTTAAAAGCAACTGTTTAAATGCTTTGAGCACTTCGTTGGGCGATGGCACAATGCCGCCCATGCGTCCGTAAAATTCGACAGGCACTTTGCCACAAGTCGAAAGTCGCACATCTTCAACCATTTGTCCTGCATTCATTTCAACGGTGAGCATGCCTTTTACTTTGTTGGCATATTGGCACAAAACGTCTTTGGGGAATGGATAAAGCGTTATGGGGCGAATAACACCCACTTTGTAGCCTTGGGCGCGAGCCACTTCCATTGCTTTTTGGCAAATGCGGGCGCAAGTACCAAAAGCCACAAAAATATATTCGGCATCTTCGCAATTTATTTCTTCGTAACGCACTTCGTTTTTCTCGGCTTCGCGGTAGCGGGCTTGTAAACGAAGGTTGATGCGTTCCATGGCTTCTGAGTCGAGTTCGAGCGACGAGATGGCATTGGGTTTATTGCCTGGCAGTTTGCCCAAAGTAGCCCATGGCGACATTTTGCGTATTTCATCCTCGGTCCAGCGTGGTTGGTAAGGTGGCAAAACCACTTTTTCCATCATTTGACCAATAATACCATCGGCCAAAACCATAACTGGTGTGAGGTATTTAAATGCCAATTCGAAGCCAAGTACTGTAAAGTCGGCCATTTCTTGCACCGAAGCTGGCGCAAGGGTTATCATTTTGTAGTCGCCATGTCCGCCGCCTTTTACCGCTTGAAAATAGTCGGCCTGACTGGGCTGTATGGTGCCAAGTCCTGGTCCGCCACGCATTACATTTACTATGAGTGCGGGCAATTCGGCCCCTGCCAAATACGATACGCCTTCGAGCATGAGGCTAATGCCAGGGCTCGACGAACTTGTCATGCCTTTTTTGCCACAACCAGCTGCGCCATACACCATATTAATAGATGCTGTTTCGCTTTCGGCTTGTAAAACCACCATGCCAGTAGTGTTCCATGGCTCAAGTTCCATAAGGGTTTCCATTATTTCGGATTGAGGCGTAATAGGATAGCCAAAATATCCGTCGCAACCACAGCGAATAGCTGCATGCGCTATTGCTTCGTTACCCTTCATTAATCGAACATCTTCTTGTTCAATTTTATTTTCATTTGTCATTTTTTTACCTAAGTTTTAATTTGAAAGTTTAATTCATTTGCCCTCAATTGTTTTTATCCAATTTTCGGGAATTAAGTTTTCACTCTGTATACTGTTATACATGCATCCGGACAAACATTTGCACATGTCGAACATCCGGTACATGCTTCAAAATTAGACATGTGAGAGAAGTTGTATCCTTTTGTGTTTGCTTCTTTCGACATGGATAGAACATCTGTTGGGCATGCAACTACGCACAAGTCGCAGCCTTTGCATCTTTCGGTATCAACAATTACCGCACCTCTGTATTTTGCCATTTCCTTACAATTTATAATCTTGTCGGCAAAGTTAATTAAAAATCAAAAAGAGCAATTTAAATCGACGAAATTTTGCTTTATTTAACTTAATTATTTTGCTTTATTTTACTTTATATTTTGAATATCAGTGTTTTAGTTTGTTTTTGAATAGCCATTCCAGATAATCGGGTTCTGCAAATGCATTGGTCCAACTATCGTGGTTGATGCCCTCGTAAGCAATCAATTCTATGTTTTTTGCGCCTTTTGCTTTCAATTTGTTATAAATGTTTTGTGAATGCTGAAAACTTACAACTACATCGTCGGTTCCGTGATACAACCTGAGGGGAAAATTTGCTAAATTATTGAGCCGCTCGGTATGTATTCCACCGCAAATGGATATGGCTGCTGCAAATGTTTTGGGTTTTCGCGCTATTAAATCTAAAGTTCCCATTCCACCCATCGACAGCCCCATAACGTAGATGCGACGTGTATCCACCGCCTCGTTTTTTTGCAAGGCACTCACTAAACGCATTACAGCAAGCATTGGTTCAGTGGCTTTCGAACTCTTAACATACGAAAATCCGTTGCTTCGTTCTTTGATGGGTGCCCAATACATGTCGGTGGGGCATTGCGGAAAAACGACAATGGATGGATATTTTGCCCTATTTTCGGCATTCAAAAACAAGTTTGAGCCATGTGTTAGCTGTTTTTGATTGTCGTTGCCTCGTTCGCCAGCTCCGTGTAGAAAAATTACTAAGGGGTATTTTTTTGTCTTATCGTAATTGTCGGGGAACAATATGCGATAGGGCAATTGTAATGTTTTGTGTTCGTAAATGCGTGCTTCGAAACTTTGTGCTTGCACACGCACAATACTTGTAAGCATGCATGCAATTACAATGCGTAATATTGTTTTTTTCATGATAATAAATTATTTTTTGCTCTTGATTTTTTGTTTTTATTTTCAATTGCAATGCAAAGAAACTGCATTCGCCAATTTTTTCGAAATAATAGGGGAGATTTGCCCCATTTTGGGATAAAAATATCTTATTTGGGGCAAAATGCATGTTTTTTAGTCGAAAAACTGCACAAAAGCAATGCTCGCGTGCAAAAAATTAACGATTACAAAGTTCTTTGTACGTGCAATACGAGCATTTTTGTTGATTTTCGGTTTGCGAAAACTTTAACTCGGGGTCGAAAATTTCGTTGATGCAAGTTTGCAATTCATTCAAAAAGTCGACCTCATATTTTGCATAATCTTCAATGTCGATGCGTGTGTCTTTGTCGGGTTGCATGCTGAGTGTAGTGCTAAAATCCGACTTAAAAAAATTGCGAATATAATAAATGCCTGGTGTCATTTGTTTGTTTTGCGCATATTGTTTGTAAAGCAAACCATACATAAAAGTTTGCAAAACATATTTTGGTCGTTTCTCGTCGGTTTTGTCGAAAACCTGTTCCCAACTTTTAAATTGTAAGCTGCCACCACCTGTTTTGTAGTCCATAATGCGCACAATGCCATCTTTTTCGTCCACACGGTCGATGTAGCCTTTTAGTTTTACTTTCCCGAATGCACTGTCGATAAAAGTTTCGCATTTGGCCTCCGAGCCTATGTATCGCAATGGCAATTGTGCGGCATCGAGGCGCAACATTTGTACAATGTATTTTCGCAATACGCGCGCAATTAGTAAGTTATTGCCTTCGAGCACAATGCTTTCGGGTTTGCGCGCCTTAAAAAACTCTTGCGCAAATGCTTGCACAATACATTTGTCGATATAATGCGTATCCTTTATTGTGTTATCGAGCTCGCCATATTGCAAAAGCCTACCCACGTAGGGTTTGTAAATCAATTCCACGGCTTTATGAAAAATTGTACCAAACATATTTTCCTCTACCGTTTCTTTCACCTCATCGCTTTGCGCCATTTTTTCAATTTCGCTGTAATAAAATTTCAG
>CAZEVV010000197.1:0-5505 GCA_964515675.1 uncultured Paludibacter sp.
ATTTGTAATAAAACAAGGGTATAATATTGATATATTTGTAATGAAACAAGGGTAAATATGATTATTTTTGTAATAAAACAAAGGTATAATATTGATATATTTGTAATGAAACAAGGGTAAAAAATTGATATAATTGTGACAAAACAAGGGTATAATTTATAATTATTTGTAATAAAACAAGGGTATAATATTGTTATATTTGTAATGAAACAAGGGTATAATTCTTTTATTTTCGTAATAAAACAAGGGTATAGCCGTCTTCTTATGTAATAATACTAAGGTTTTAGAAAAAATAAAAAAAAAAAAAAAAAAAAAAACATCGAACAATTCTCAATATAAAGAATTATTCGATGTTTATATTTTTATATCAATAACAATTAGCCAATCGAGTAAAAAATTGGGTAAAAACTGTATGAATCAAATTTCAATACCCTCGGGCAAGTTTATCACATATTTCTTTTGTTGTGGATCGGTTATCAAACACAATTTTTTGGTCGATACGGCATACATTTTAAAACTACCCAAAGCAGCATTCGCAAAATAGCCAGTATATCCTCCCATTCCACCCGAACCAAAAACGCGCACAATACTTTTCGTCTCGGTATCTTTAAGTCTTCTGACGATACACATTCTTCTATCAAATTTTACATTTCCCACCAACTGATTCACTGTTATTGTATCGGCATCAACAAAAATACTAATAGGCATTTTAATTAAAAAATATCCTAGCAATATAATGAGTATCGCACCCAACCAATGTGGCATATACAAAATGGAAAGAAACATATTAACAATCAAGAACAAAATCATCAACACTTGAATACTTGTGAGTATGAGTACAAATATACTGGGTCTTAAATTTTTCTTCATAAAATCTCATGTTAAATATTTAAATTCATTTTTCAACAGTCAAAAGTATTAAAAAGAATTATATGAAACTCAAAAACGAACATTCTTTTAACACAAAACAATATCTTCATGAAGGTTAGAATTGCTAATAATACATTTTTGAAAAACATATTTAATCATATAAAAAAACCGAAGCAGCTCTTCATAAAAAAGCCATTTCGGTTTTATAATACGTATTTATTTCTTTACATCTGAATTTTTGCCAACTCTTTAAGTAAAGTCACATTTTCGCGGGGCGAACCAACCGTTATGCGCAAACAGCCCTCGCAAAGCGAAACTTTCGAACGGTTGCGAATAATTACTCCTCGCTCGATAAGTGTTTGATAAATATAATTGGCATTATCGGCTTTTATCAATATAAAATTAGCATCCGTAGGGAAAATTTTTCGCACAAAGCTTAATTTTGCTAATTCGATGATAAGTTTTGAACGCTCTCGTTTGCTTTCGGCCACCCATTCTTTTACATTTTCATCGCTGTCGAGCATATTGCTTGCATGCAACTGTGTAAGTAAATTAATATTGTAAGGATATTTAATTTTGTTGAGCACCGAAATTATTTCTTCGGAAGCAAATGCCATTCCCAAACGTATTGATGCATTGCCCCATGCTTTCGAGAAAGTTTGCAACACTATTAAGTTGGGATAAATACCTAAATACTCAACAAAACTGCGTTCTTCCGAGAAATCGATATATGCCTCATCGATAACAACTAAACCTTTGAACCACTGCAAAAGCTTATGTATCTCATTATGTTTTAAGCTATTTCCTGTTGGATTATTAGGCGAACAAAGCCAAATAATTTTTGTATGATCGTTGGCTGCATCAATCAGCTTATAAGCTTCGAAATCGAAATTGGCATCGAGCAATACTTTGCGATATTCGACATCGTTGATGGCTGCACACACTTTGTACATGCCATAACTAGGCTCAATGGCCACAACATTGTCAATTTTTGGCTCGCAAAAAGCACGGTACAACAAATCGATGGCTTCGTCGCTCCCATTGCCCAAAAATATATTTTCGACAGGTACATTTTTAATGTATCGTATCTTTTTCTTGAGTTCAATTTGCAGCGGATCGGGGTAGCGGTTGTAGGGGTCGTTGTACGGACTTTCGTTGGCATCCAAGTACACCGATGCTTCGCCTTCGAACTCGTTGCGTGCACACGAATAAGGTTCGAGAACAGCTATATTTTTTCGCAACAATAATTTAATATCCATGATCAATGTTATTTGTTTTATCTTCTAGTAGTTGTTAAATAATCGTCGATATCTTCTCTGTCCATCGACAAACGAATTTTCACAGCATTGCTATGTGCTTGTAATTCTTCGTTTTCGGCCATAAGAATAATGGCATTGCTCAAGTTCGTCAAGCCTTCGTGAGTAATTTGCTGAAATGTAATTTTCCGTACAAAGCTATCCAAATTCACACCACTATAAGCTTTTGCATATCCATTTGTGGGTAATGTATGATTGGTTCCCGAGGCATAATCGCCAGCACTTTCGGGTGTAAAATGGCCAATAAAAACCGAACCAGCATTCACAATATTCTCGGCCACAGCATTGGCATAGCGCGTGGCAATTATTAAGTGCTCGGGGGCATATGCATTGGTCATCTCTACGGCCTCTTCCATAGATTTAACCACAATTATCTTACTATTTTCCAATGCTTTAATAGCCAAATCCTTGCGAGGTAATTGTTCTAATTGCACAGCAATTTGCTCTTGCACCAATTCGGGCAATTTGTCGCACACCGAAATTAAAATCGACTGACTATCAACACCATGTTCGGCTTGCGAGAGCAAATCGGCTGCTACAAAAGCAGCATTGGCCGAATCATCGGCTATTACTTCCACTTCACTTGGTCCGGCAGGCATATCAATGGCCACATCGCGCAACGAAACCAATTGTTTGGCAGCGGTAACATACTGATTACCGGGCCCGAATATTTTATATACTTTGGGCACCGTTTCGGTTCCATAAGCCATGGCTGCAATAGCCTGTGTGCCACCAATTTTAAAAATTTTGTGTACACCTGCCACTTTTGCAGCATACAAAACTGCGGGGTGTACTTTTCCCTCTTTGTTGGGCGGCGTACACAAAACAATTTCTTTACATTCGGCAATATTGGCTGGTATGGCCAACATCAAAACTGTTGAAAACAAAGGCGCAGTACCACCAGGAATATACAAACCTACTTTTTCGATTCCTACTGCTTTTTGCCAACAATAAACACCTGGCGAAGTTTGCACTTCTTTGCTTTCGAGCTGTTGCTCCGAATGAAATTTCGATATATTACGGCGCGCCATTTCAATGGCTTGCTTCAACAATGGAGCTACAAGTGCTTCGGCCTCATCAATTTCGCTGGGCGTAACTTGCAAAGCATCAATCACTACCTTATCAAAAGTCTCAGTATATTTACGCACAGCAGCATCGCCGTTGGCACGCACATCGTCGAGCACGGTTTGCACTGTTGCAAAAAGGTGTGTACTGTCGAAAACCGGACGTTGCAGCAAAGCTGACCACTCGCTACGGGCCGGATATTTAATTATTTGCATATTTATGTTAAAAAAATTTCCTAATATCTATCAAAAATAAATGATTAATGCTTTAAAACAGGCACAATCAAAAAAAATAACCCAAATATTGATTTGCGAATGTTTATGAATTTTAGCAAAAAAAGATTTGCAAAAATAACAAATTAAAACCATATCATAAAAAAAACTTCATTATTTTTAGGTCAATTCTTAGTTTTCATACATTTAAACATAACTATTCGAAAATAGTTTACAATATGATTGACTACATACTGTTAAAAATGACAGGACTTACTAAATGCAAATCAAACATGCTATATTAAAAACAAAACATTTTGCATTTCAAAGCGTTTATTGCTCGTAATTGCATTGAAATATGAAGTTTTAATCATTAATAAAAAACTCATTATAAACAATATACAAACCATTTTTACTCTTTTTCAGGCAAATCATCATTACAATTAACTGCTTAAAATAAAATGCATTTTTTTGTCAATCCATTTGAATGAAGTACTTTTGTAAACTATTTTGCATTGCAATCGTGTAGAAAAACAAGAATGAAAGAACATTTACAAGATAATATATTTAAAATAATTTCGGAAGCAGCCGATGCTTTGAACAAAGAATGCTATGTAATAGGTGGTTACGTGCGCGACATTTTTTTGCAACGTCCATCCAAAGACATCGATGTGGTAGTGGTGGGTAGCGGCATTGAACTTGCCGAAGCTGTTGCTAAGAAATTAGGCAAAAACGCACATCTCAGCGTTTTTAAAAATTTTGGCACAGCTCAGGTGAAGCATCTCGACCTCGAAGTTGAGTTTGTGGGCGCCCGCAAAGAATCGTACATGCGCGACTCACGCAAACCTATTGTGGAAGATGGTACGCTCGAAGACGACCAAAACAGGCGCGATTTTACCATCAATGCCCTCGCACTTTGCCTCAACAAAGCGCGTTTTGGAGAACTTGTCGACCCATTTGGTGGCATACGCGACTTGCAAAACCTTGTCATTCGCACGCCACTCAGTCCCGACATTACTTTCTCCGACGACCCATTGCGCATGATGCGCGGCATTCGTTTTGCGGCTCAATTGGGTTTTTACCTCGAAAACGATACTTTTGATGCCATCGAACGCAACAAGCAACGCATCGAAATAATATCCAACGAACGCATTGCCGATGAGTTAAACAAAATAATGCTGTCGCGCAAACCTTCGGTGGGCTTTATTTTACTCGAAAAAACTGGCTTGCTCGAAATAATTTTCCCCGAATTGTTGGCCCTCAAAGGCGCCGAAACAAAAGATGGTGTAGGACACAAAGATAATTTTTATCATACATTGGCCGTGCTCGATGGCATTTGCGAAAACACCGATAATTTGTGGTTGCGTTGGGCGGCACTTTTGCACGACATTGGCAAGCCACGCACCAAACGCTTTGAGCCACGCTTGGGATGGACATTTCACAATCATAATTATGTAGGTGAAAAAATGATTCCGCATATTTTCAGGAGAATGAAATTGCCCACCAACGACAAAATGAAATATGTGCAAAAAATGGTGACACTGCACATGCGCCCCATTGTACTTAGCGAAGACGAAGTTACCGACTCGGCAGTGCGCCGTTTGCTTTTCGATGCTGGCGACGATATTGATGATTTAATGACACTTTGCGAGGCCGATATAACATCGAAAAACCCCGAAAAGGTAAAACGCTATCGTTCTAATTTTCAGCTCGTACGCAAAAAACTCAAAGAAATAGAGGAAAAAGATCGCGTGCGCAACTTTCAACCGCCTATTAGCGGACAAGAAATTATGGAAACCTTCGGACTACCCGCTTGTGCTACTGTGGGCGATATAAAAATGCGCATAAAAGACGCTATACTCGATGGTATTATACAAAATGATTACCACGAAGCACAGGCATACATGCACAAAATTGCCAAAGAAATGAATTTGGAAGTAAAGGAATAATTTTTTTGTTGCCCCAAGTTTGTTGGGGCAACAAAAAAATATTTATAAAAGTTTCTTTTTCAACAAGTAATTTTTGATATGAATAGGGTTCTA
>CAZEVV010000198.1:0-5413 GCA_964515675.1 uncultured Paludibacter sp.
ACTTAAGGCCACCGAACCGCGCGAAAAATAGGTGAACATGTTGGATGTTGTACCTCCTGGCAATGAGCCAATTAATATCAATGCAATGGCAAATGCGGGATCCAAACCTAAAATGTATGAAAGTCCAAATGCTATAAGTGGCATTAAGCCAAATTGCGATATAAAGCCTATGAGTACGCCTTTGGGGCTTTTTACGATGGCTTTAAAGTCGTTGATTGTGAGGCTCGAACCCATGCCAAACATAATTACAAATATCATTACTGCTAATAATGCTTGGTCGATGGGATATAATAATTGTGTTGTAAATTCCATATTTGTTGTATTATGCGTTTTTATAAATGTCGTTGATTACTGCTGCAAATTTTTTATCGATAATATGACGCTTTATTTTGAATAAGTTGGTAAGCTCAACACCCACTTCGAACGGATTGGGCAAAAGTCTGAAATCCTTCGCTTGTTCGAAATGTTTGAAGCCCGAGCCCGAACTGTTGTATTTTTTTATCTCATCTTTAATAATGCTTGCTACTTTTGGGTCGCTTATCAACTCTTCGAGATTGCGCACCTTGAAGCCATCTTGCCTAAAATGTAAAAGCGACGGAACGATAAGTACCGAAAGATATTTTTGATCCTGACCAACCACCATGCAATGCTCGATGTACTGACTTTGCTGTAAGCGCATTTCGATGGGTTCGGGCTCAACATTCTCGCCACTGAGCAATACAATGGTCGATTTTGATCGGCCTAGAATTTTTAAACAGTCGTTGTGCGTCATTGTTCCCACATCGCCGGTACGTAGCCAACCGTCGACCAAGGTGCGAGCTGTAAGTTCTTCGTCCTGGTAATAACCTTTCATTACTTGTGGACCTTTTACCCAAATTTCGCCGCGAAGGCCTTTGCCATTGTAGGGCTTGCTGCTGTTCGGAAAAAGCAATTCGCCACTTTCAACATCTGTAATTTTAATTTCGGTATCGGGTAGGGCAGGGCCAACCGTTCCTACAACAAGTTGGAAAAATGCGCGCACCGAAATTACTGGCGACGACTCAGTCATGCCATAGCCTTCGAGTACGGGAATGCCTACATTGTTGAAAAACTTATCGATATGTATGGGCAACGCACCACCGCCCGAAATTGTTGCACCCAACGAGCCACCTGCTCCCAAGCGGATACGTTCGAGCACTGCCGCGTTGAAAAAGCCATACCATGGCAATACCAACAAATAACGAAGAATTTGAAACGGCAGTATCAAACTGCGTTTTAGCATGCTTTCGGGTTGCATTTTCAGGTGTTTGTTGTTGATATAATATACCGAAGCCGTGTAGTGTTTGGCCAAAAAATATGCAATGTGAAACAAAATTTGTCGCATGGGGTGCGATGCTTTTATGTTTTGCAAAATTCGTTCGTGCAATTTTTCCCACAAGCGAGGTGCCGAAGCCATAAAAGTTGGTTCCACATTGCGCATGTCGTCGCCCAAATTTATAATGCTCGAGTAATAAGTGCAACCGCCAAAGCCTATAGTGTACATCTCGACTACACGCTCAAAAACATGCCAAATGGGTAAAACCGACAAAATACGGTCGTTCATATTGTGCACACCCGGTAGATTTTTTACTTGCGATACCATGTTGGCATGCGTTAGCATTACGCCTTTGGGTTTGCCTGTTGTTCCCGAAGTATAAATAAGTGTAAATAAATCGTCGGGTTGTATGTTGGCAATGCGCTCTTCCACTCTTTTGTCGTTCAGTTTGCGCAATTCGGCACCTTTGTGCTGTATGTCGGCAAGTTTGCGTACGCCTTCGGCCACTTTAGCTTCGGGGTCGAGCACTATTAGTTCGCGCAATACTGGCAATTGCTCTTTGAGTGCCAATACACGGTTTTGTAGTTTTTCGTTTTCAACAAAGCATACTTTTATTCCAGCATGGTTAATAATGTAAACTAGCTCATCGTCGGTAACATCGCGTCCGCGAGGTACGTCGGCAGCACCACAAAACTGAACAGCATAATCGGCCAAAATCCACTCAAAACGATTGTCCCCAAAGTGTCCGATGTGCTCGCGAGCTTCAACGCCCAATTCAATTAAGCCTGTGGCCAAATCCATGCCTTGCTCGTACAACGAACGGTACGATACAGGGCGCCATTCCAATGCTGTAATGCGCGTGGCAAAAGCTGGCATTTCTTCGAAACGCTCTGCTGCAGTGCGATACAATAGAGCTAAATTTTTCTCTTCTATTCTATAAGCCATTTTTGTCAATATATTTTTTTAGTTTCTTGCTAACAATTATTTTGCTCACTTTAAAGCTTTGTGTGCAAAAATAATGGGCTTTTGCACATAGCAATATTTAATGTGCAAATAATTAACGGTTGTAAGGTTAAATTTATGTTTATTTGCAAAAATTTGCTGCTCAATTTGTGTTTAATTGCAGTTTTTTTTTAGAATAATATGCCTACCGACAAATAACATGTTGAATGTGTTTTTTTTACTTTGATAGATTCCCTTCTCAAGCGCAGATTTTTTTCCCTCAGTTAGCGCGGATTTATCTCCCTTTGGTCGCTGACCGTTGGTTGTAATCTGTGCTTTAATGGTACGGATTGCAAACCACGCTGGCAGCAGTTTCCTCGCTACGTTTCGGAATGACAGGTTCATTTTTTTTTGTGTGGGGGGGGTGAGGGAGATTTGGGCGGCAAAGTCGCCCAAATCTCCCTTTCGCTGGTTGTGGCATGTCAGATATTTAGTTAGATGGGATTATAGTTTGAGTTATGTTAGAAGCTAAGCCGCCAATATGCCTCAAACTAACCACAATCATAATAAGGCTTTGTGATTGAGGGCGTAGTGAAAAAGGTTCAGATGTTTTGTTATAAAATTAAAAAAAAAATATGCTGACCAATTTCAAATTGATCAGCATATTATTATAATTCATGACTATTAAGTCTTTATGTAACAACTAAGCACATATTTTCAGTTTGCATTTTTATTATGCTTTTTCGTTTGTGCTATTTTCAACAACAGCGTCTTCCACTTTGGTTTCGTTTTTCGCCTCATTGCCTTTTAGGTAACTTGGTAAACTCAATCCAGCCATATTGAAGAGGTCGTTGAGTGGTGGAACGGTTTTCATCATGCCCGATACAAAATTGGCTGTCGAGTTGTTGCCATTTTCGCCATTGCCCGAATCCCAAACGGTAATTTTGTCGATTTTGATGTTTTTAACGGCTTCCACTTGTGTTTTAACCAACTCAGGCAGTTTCTCGATAAGCAATAGTTGGAATGCTTTTGTAGGATCGCCACCAGCTGCACTTACCACTTCTTTGTAACCCTCGGCTTGTTTTGTCAGAATTTCGTATAAACCTTTTGCTTCGGCTTCCATTTTTGCAAAAATAGCATCGGCTTCACCTTTTGCTTGTTCGCGTGTTTGCTCGGCAATGGCTTGTGCTTCGATAATTGCACGTTGTTTGGCAATTTCGGCAGGCACAACAATATTGGCATTTTGTGTCGATCGTTCGCGCTCGGCACGTGCGTTTTCGGCTTCTTGTTCGGCATGGTACGACTCTTCGAGTGCTTTGGCTTGTTGTACTTTTTCCGATGCAATGGCAATGCGCAATGCTTCTGCTTCTTTTTCGCGGCGAATGGCTTCGGATTGTGCGATAGCAATTTTTGCCTCATTTTCTCCTTTTATGGCCAATGCGTTGGCTTCCGAAGTTTTGATACGTGTGTCTTTTTCAGCTTCTGCTTTACCAATCGATTCGTCTTTCTGAGCAACGGCAATGCTAATTTCTCTATCTTTTTGCGTAATAGCAATTTTTACATCGCGGTCGCGGTGTGTTTCGGCAATTTGCGTGTCTTTTTCGCGGTCGGCAATTGCTTTACCTGTCTCACCAATTTTTTCTTGCTCGGCAACACTAATTTTTGCTTCGTTAATGGCTTTTGCAGCAGCTTCTTTACCCAAAGCTTCTATATAGCCCGATTCATCTTTAATGTCGGTTACGTTTACATTGATAAGCTTTAAACCAATCTTTTTAAGCTCTGTATCAACGTTTTTCGAGATATTGTCCAAAAATTTGTCGCGGTCGGAGTTGATTTCTTCAATGGTCATTGTTGCAATTACCAAACGCAACTGACCAAAAAGTATGTCTTTTGCCAAATCTTGTATTTGCTCCGAGTTCAATCCCAATAAACGCTCAGCAGCCGAGTTCATGGTGTCGGCTTCGGTCGAAATAGCAATGGTGAATCGACAAGGTACATCGACACGAATGTTTTGGCGGCTCAGAGCATTGGTGAGGTTGGCTTCAATCGAAAGCGGACGCAAATCGAGAAAAGCATAATCCTGTATTACGGGCCAAATAAATGCACCACCACCGTGGATACATTTGGCTGATGCACCACCTGTGCGACCATAAACAACTAAAATTCTATCCGACGGACAGCGCTTATAACGCGATACCAATGCCGAAATAGTAACAAATATCACCACAGCGGCGATAATGATAATAAATAAAGGCGAAATTGCTTCAAACATTTTTTGTAGGTATAAATTATTATTAAAACTAAGATATTTTTTTATTGATTTTTTTTGTATTGTGTAATGCCTGTTGTTGTGCTAATGTATAAGATATTAATGAATTATCTTAATATAGCAAATTGAATGTTACCGCAATAGTCTTAAATAGCTTCAACAACTAATAACTTGTCATTTTCAACTTTCACAACTTTTACAATGGTCGACGTGGGTATTGTGTCGCCTTCGGTTATTGCATCGAGCTCACGTACCGATCCATTGACGCTTATAAGTACTTTGCCTTTGCCATTTTTGTGCCCCGGAATAGTTAAATATACTTCGGCATTTTTATTTAATGTTGCGGCAATTTTAAAACTTCCATTTTCCGAAAGTTTCATGAGTTGCGAAATTACAAGGAAAAACATGTACACAAATAAGCAACCTACAATAAGTGCTGCAAAAATTAATAGCGTTGAGTTGGCAATACTATTGTAAAGCGAAAGGCCAGCCCAGCCAAAGCCTAAAAGGAAGTTGATTAAATTTCGGAACGAAAACAATTGAAAAGGCGCACTATCGCTACCGCCATCAATATCGATGTCGGCATCGCCCATCTCGGAAACATCGCCTCCGAAAAAAGTCATAATAGTCTGAATTACAAATATTACCGATACTGGAATTGCTATGTACCAAAACATTCGTAGTAAAGGTTCCATGTTTGAGAATATTTCCATCTTATTAAAATTTTTAATAGTTTTGTGAATAATTTTTAATCGCACAAAGATTGCGAATTTATTTTAAATATGAAATAGTTTGGGCATTTTTTTTTTGTTAAATATGCAAAAAAAAAGTAGATTGAACATATAATGTTTAATCGTCATAGTTTGACCTTACTATTTTATATTGTGGTGATGTTTAATTATATAGTA
>CAZEVV010000199.1:0-5405 GCA_964515675.1 uncultured Paludibacter sp.
GGCGTTTGTCAATTGTTGTTCCAACCCAAATTACGATAGTCATAGAAGACTGAGAATTTTTTAAAAAATATTGCAAAATAAAAGATTATCAAAAGTTTAGTACATTGTCATTCGCTATAATACTTACATCGCGAAAAAAGAAAACCATTCGTAATAAGTTGTTTTTTTATGCTTTTGCAACACTCTAAGTATTTGAAAAAAAACGAAAAAAACTTATCTTTGCAAGTTGGAATTTTTTGATTGAAAAATGCCAATGATAGCTATTAAATAAATTAGAGCAAATTGAAAACAACACAACATATTTCGCAATTGCCCGACGATACAGAAAAAGTGGAAGTTACGGGCGCAAGGGTGCACAACCTAAAAAATATTGATGTTAGCATACCGCGCAATGCCCTAACGGTCATCACTGGTTTGAGCGGAAGTGGCAAGTCGTCGCTGGCGTTCGATACCATTTTTGCCGAAGGTCAACGTCGTTATATCGAAACATTTTCGGCATATGCGCGTAGTTTTTTGGGCAATATGGAGCGGCCCGATGTTGATAAAATCACTGGATTAAGTCCTGTAATTTCTATCGAACAAAAAACAACCAATAAAAACCCTCGTTCGACAGTGGGTACTACCACCGAGATTTACGATTTTCTGCGTTTGTTGTTTGCGCGTGCTGGCGATGCCTACTCGTACAATACCAACGAAAAAATGGTGAAATACACCGAGGATCAAATTGTCGACCTAATAATTGAAGAGTACGAAGGAAAGAAAACATACTTGTTGGCACCATTGGTGCGTGGTCGTAAAGGTCATTACAAAGAATTGTTTGAGCAAGTGCGTAAAAAAGGTTTCCTGCAAGTGCGCACCGATGGTACTGTGCGAGAAATAACGCATGGCATGAAACTCGATAGGTACAAAAATCACGATGTAGAAGTGGTGATTGATAAACTTGTGGTAAGCGAAAAAGATCGTGCACGCCTCAAACAATCGATGCAAAAGGCTATGCAGCAAGGCAATGGCATAGTAATGCTGCTCGACCTTGACAGCGATAAAGCGCGGTATTACAGCAAGTCGCTCATGTGTCCAAGTACAGGCATTTCGTACAACGAGCCTGCGCCGCACAATTTTTCGTTTAACTCGCCACATGGCGCATGTCCTAAGTGCAAAGGCTTGGGCTTTGTGAACGAAATTGATATGGAAAAAATTATACCTGATAGGAGCGTGAGCATTTACAATGGCGGAATTGCACCTTTGGGTAAACATAAAAACACAACAATATTTTGGCAAATTGAGGCCATACTCGAGAAATATGGTTTAAAACTCAAATCGCCACTTGCCGAAATTCCTGACGAGGCAATCGACGAAATTATGAATGGCACCGAGGAGCGCTTGCATATTAAAAATCAAACCATTGGAACGAATTATTTTCTAACCTACGAAGGGATTTTGAAGTATATCGAGATGCAAGCCGAAAATTCGGCATCGGCTACCGAGCAAAAATGGGCCAATCAGTATTCAAAAAGCATTGTTTGTCCTGAGTGCGAGGGAGCAAAACTAAAAAAGGAGTCGCTTTATTTTAGGATATACGATAAAAACATTGCGCAATTGGCAAAAATGGACATCGCACAATTGTCGGGCTGGCTCGACGATGTAGAACAATATTTGAGTGATAAGCAAAAAGTAATTGCCACCGAAATATTGAAAGAGATTAAAACGCGTTTGCGCTTTTTGTTGGATGTAGGTTTAAACTATTTGGCACTCGACCGAAGTTCGCAATCGCTTTCGGGGGGCGAAAGTCAGCGTATACGTTTGGCCACACAAATAGGTTCGCAATTGGTGAATGTGCTTTACATACTCGACGAACCAAGTATTGGTTTGCATCAGCGCGATAACGAGCGTTTAATAAAGTCGCTGAAACAGTTGCGCGATACTGGTAATTCGGTAATTGTGGTGGAACACGACAAAGATATGATGATGGCTGCCGACTATGTAATTGACCTTGGTCCAAAAGCGGGCCGATTGGGTGGCGAGGTGGTTTTTGCAGGTGCGCCCAACGAAATGCTAAAAGTTGACACGCTCACGTCGAGTTATTTAAATGGGAAGAAAACAATCGAAGTGCCCGAAAAAATTAGAGAAGGTAATGGATATTATTTGCATATCAAAGGTGCAAAAGGCAATAACCTCAAAAACATAGATGTAAGTTTTCCGTTGGGCAAAATGATTTGTGTAACGGGTGTTTCGGGCAGTGGCAAATCGACGCTCATAAACGAAACTTTACAGCCAATATTGAGTCAGCATTTTTACCGCTCGCTCAAGGATCCGCTTGCCTACGAAAGTATCGAAGGCTTAGAGCATATCGATAAAGTTGTGGAAGTCGACCAATCGCCTATCGGACGAACACCACGCTCGAATCCGGCAACATATACAGGCGTTTTTTCGGACATTCGCAATCTTTTTGTTACGCTGCCCGAAGCCAAAATACGCGGTTACAAACCAGGGCGTTTTTCGTTTAATACCGCGGGTGGACGTTGCGAAGTGTGTAGTGGCAATGGTTACAAAACCATCGAAATGAACTTTTTGCCCGATGTGTATGTGCCTTGCGAAAGCTGTAATGGCAAACGATACAATAAGGAAACATTGCAAGTGCGTTTCAAAGGAAAGTCGATAGCCGATGTGCTCGATATGACTATTAATCAGGCCGTTGAATTTTTTGAAAATCAACCTGCAATACTCAATAAAATAAAAACCATACAGGATGTTGGACTAGGATATATTAAACTAGGGCAGTCGAGCACAACACTTTCGGGGGGCGAAAGCCAACGTGTGAAATTGGCCACCGAGCTTTCGAAACGCGACACTGGAAAAACTATTTATATACTCGACGAGCCCACTACTGGTTTGCATTTTGAAGATATTCGCGTGCTTTTGGGCGTACTGAATCGACTCGTAAATAGAGGTAACACGGTAATTGTTATTGAGCACAATATGGACGTGATAAAGGTTGCCGATCATATTATTGATATCGGACCCGAGGGCGGTGCAGCAGGCGGACGCGTAATTTGTACGGGCACGCCACAAGATATTGCGCAACACAAAGCAAGCGAAACGGGGCGTTTTTTGAAACTCGAATTGTAAGGCATTTTTTGAGACGATATCAAAATTTGTGATTTTTATTTGATACATAATTATTAATGTAGTATCTTTGAAACAAAATTTTAAAACATTTAAAAATGAATTTTCATCCAATAGTAAAAAGTTTTCTTTTCGGACTAGGAGCTTTTAGTGTTTTTTTGGTTATAGCAGGCATTTTGAAATGGGTTTCGAAAGTGGAATCGCCCGAAGCTGCATACTTTGGCTTATTTACCAATAGCGATTTGATGTTGGGTGTTGCTGTTGCTTTGGTAATTACACTGTCGCACGAACGACGTAAAGGGATTAAAAAATAATTTTTTAAAATTTGAGATTTGAAGATTTGAGATTTGAGGATTTGAAATTTGAAGATTTAAAGATTTGGGATTTGTCCCGATGGCTATCGGGATTGAAGATTTGAGATTTGGGATTTGAAGATTTGGGATTTGTCCCGATGGCTATCGGGATTGAAGATTTGAAGATTTGTCCCGATTGCTATCGGGATTAAATGTGATTGGTAATCAGGTGATTGTTGTTGATTCCTTGTTTTTATTTATTATTGAAAATTGATTTAAAATTTTTTTTTGCAAATATTGTGATTGAAAGCATTGAATATATTATAAAGTTTGTATTAGGCGATCATGTGCCTGCTGAGGTGGCAAGCATGGTGGGTTATACGAATGACGAAAATGAGTTTTCGAACTATAAAGTTGTGATAAAACCTTCGCAGTTTTTCGACGAGGATTATTATTTAACGCAAAGTTCGTTGCCTCAGTTGCCCCTCAAAATTTGGGAGGAAACACCCATTTTGTACGGCGAAGATAAGGTAGAGATGCACGGAGATACTACAATTTTGCATGCCGATATTATTGCAAGTGCTTTTTTTCTTGTATCGCGATACGAAGAAGAAATTCGCAAAAAAACGCGCGATTTTCATGGTCGTTTTCCTGGTAAAGAATCTTTGCCTTATCGTGCAGGTTTTATCGATCGGCCACTCATCGACGAATATGGTGTTTTGTTGCGTCGAATTTTGCGTGAAAAAGGCGTTGATGTGCCCGAACCAGAGAAGAAGATTCGCAAACTTTATCTCACGCACGATGTTGATAAAATGGCGCACTATCGAAATGTGCGTGGAATGATAGGTGGTGTGTTGCGTGGTTTAAAACGTGCGAGTGAAGCGCGCCTAGCCATTAGTACATTTTTTGGAAGTTTACGCAACGACCCTTGGTACACATTTCCGTATTTGTTTAAACTCGATACCGATTTAATATATAATTGGGGTGTAAAGCGTTGCGAAGCAATTGTTTTTGTGCGCTCGTCGGGGCAAAAGCACAAAGAAGATAAGCCATTTGTAAATCAGCAACACCCCGACTATAAAAGTTTTATCAGATATTGCAAGCGAAAAGCCATTAATATAGGTTTACATTCTAGTTTTGAGGCGGGAATTCATCCCGAACTTATAATCGAAGAAAAGAAAAAGCTCGAAAAAGCTACGCGAACAAAAATTTATTACAATCGCCATCATTACCTCAATGCACGCGAACCCCAGCACATGCAAAGTCTGATTGATGCAGGTATAAAACACGATTTCAGTATGGGCTATGCCGATATGGCAGGTTTCAGATTGGGCACATGCCGACCCGTGAAATGGATAGATGTGCATACAAAAAAACTGACGAATTTGATTTTGCATGGGCTTACCATTATGGATGTTTCGCTGAGCGACAAAAGATATATGTACATGAATGCGCACGATGCACAACAATATTGTTTTGTGCTTATTGATACTGTTGAGAAATATGGTGGCGAAATTAGTTTGTTGTGGCACAATACAAGTGTTGTAAAAGATAATCAATCGTATCATCGCCAATTGTACAAAGAAATTATTCGATATTTAAATGAAAAAGCAAGTGCCGAAAACAATGCATAAACGCATTTTGATTTATGCCGAAGTGATTGTGCCTCCTGCTTACAATCCACGATTGCGCTATTTTTGTATGCACTTGCAAAAGCAAGGCTATACGGTTGATTTGGTGTGCGAAAGTGCTCAAAACATTGAGCTTCTTCCGCCCGAAATCAATGTTTTTCCTATCGAATACTATCGTTTCAAAAAAGGTGTTTTAGGTAAAATTGAATGGTTGATAAAATTTGGTCTCAACTTATTGTCCGATTTCAAAGGACGATATTTCTATCAAAAATCAAAACATTTGTTGCAAAATAAATACGATATTGTTGTAAGCAGTACATCTTTCACTTTTCCGCTGCCCACTGCTGCGCAAGCTGCT
>CAZEVV010000200.1:0-5401 GCA_964515675.1 uncultured Paludibacter sp.
CGGTTTCGAAATCGGGCAATAGCAAATCGCCTTCGGCATCGGCATGTATGCGTGTGTAGCCTTTCACTTGCAATGCTATGCGGTTGCTGTATATGCCTTTGCCCTCGAAAGTGCTATAGAGCGTATCGCCATAAGCAAAAGGATAGCGCATGAGTAACTCAGGCTGGGTGTACTCCATAAAGGTTGTATTGTTTTCGAAACCCAAAGCCCACAAGCTGTCGTTGTGCAAGCGGTAGTAGTAGCGGCTGTTGTGCTCGCGCCCACACACCACATCCATTTTGCTACTGTCGGGTATAAAATAGTGCAAACCATAAGCAGGGTTTATGGGTTGTAGGTGTCGGAAATCCCAAGTGAGTTGCTTGCCACTGCTGCCAGGGTCTTTAAATTCTACTTGTTGTTTCTCAATTTTATCGTCGGGCTTGTAGGCATTGTTGTGCCGTTGTAGCACTTGTGCCATTGTGCTTTGTAGCACAAATATACTGCCCATGAGGAGAAGATTTTTTTTGTTCATCGATTTATTTTATAGGTGTATTTTTTGGGTATATTATTTAGTTGTGTTGTGTTTTAATGGCTTGTGTGCAAACAAAAAAGCCACACATGCATATGATAATTGCATGTATGGCTTTCTGTATATCGTTGATATGTAGCGAATTACCCCCCCCCGAAAATTGGAGTTGCGGTAAATATTTGACTATTTAATGTATGTTGTATGCTAATTGCATTCATTGCATATGTATAGTATGCACGCATTGCACTGCTGCTACTATGTTTAGTGCAACTTTGGCTAAGGGAATATTTCGAGAATTTACTGTGGTGGTTGATGGTTAAATCAAGCATCGTATAAACAGTTTTGGTAATTATTATATTTCTTGAAAATGCGAAACTTTGTAAAACGGTGGCAAATATAATGGGTTTTATTGAGATGTGCAATAGTGATTGTAAAATTTTTGATATTTTTTTAAAAAATGTGTTGTGTGTTCAACATGCAACAATCCGTATTTGAGTTCATTGCTTTTGTTGGGTATAATTTGCTTTTCACACACATTCTCTCACAATTTATCTCAAAAATATTGGGCATATGTTTTTTATATTAGCTGTGTGTGGGAAGCTTCTTGAATCCTATATAAAATATATATAAAATACATATAATATACATATAAAATACATATAATATACATCTATGGATATATATTATATGTATTTTAAATCTTATTTATTTCTTATTTGAATGTGTTTTAAATTGCAAGCTAATGGCTTGCGTGCTGTTTGCATTGATAGCTAACATGTGGCAACCACCATTTTCGTTCTTAAATTGCTTTTGTGTTTTTTATTTTGAAGGATTATTTCTACTGCAATGGATGCATGTGTGTCTTTTATCCAAATGATGGCAGGAATATCTAAATGTATAAATGCTTTATCTAAAATTGAAACTCGTAACACTACGAATGTAGTAGCTTTGTGTGTTGCTATGCATACGCCTTGCACACAATCTGGCAGCACCCGAACTGCTCGGACTTACCGAAAAAAATGGGGCTTTGGGTTATCAACGAAGTGTTCGACTCGTGGGAGGGCAACAAGACCGACCTCGTTTTTCACGAAAGTTGCGAGTGCTGTGCATGCTCGCTGGTGCGCTGCAACAAAAGCACGCCATCCGAAAAAAAACGTGGAGCTTTGGCAACAAAGTGGGCGAGTAATATACAAAGCATTTACACAATACAAAGGCTGATGTTATTGATTATTTTAAAAATTGAATTCCCCATAACTCACAAAATTTTCAAGTATTTATTAACTATTATCTAAAACATTTTTTTTACAATGAAACATTTGAAAAAAGCGACATTTGCAGCATTAATTGCTGTGAGCTTTGTGATGGGGGCATGCAAACAGCAGTCCAACAAAAGTACCGAGCCGATAGTAAGCACCAGCTTTGGCAAGGTGGAAGGCAGTATCAACAATGAGGTGTATGCTTTCAAAGGCATACCTTATGCAAAAGCCGAAAGGTTTATGCCGCCTCAAAATCCCGATGCATGGGACAGTGTGCGCATTTGCAAAGACTTTGGCCCAGTGGCCCGACAAATTGTAGCGTGGATACCCGATTCGACACAAAACGAACGGGAACTTTTTAGCGTAAATGTTTGGACGCAAGGAATTAACGATGCCAAAAAACGCCCCGTAATGCTTTGGTTGCATGGTGGTGGTTTTCATGTAGGCAGTAGCAACGACCCCATGACTTATGGCGAAGCAATGGCCAAAAAAGGCGATATAGTGTTTGTGTCGGTCAATCACCGCTTGAATATTTTGGGCTTTCTCGACTTATCGAGTTTTGGCGAAAAGTATGCACAATCGGCCAATGTTGGTATGCTCGACATAGTAAAGGCTTTGGAGTGGATACGCGATAATATCGAAAAATTTGGAGGTAATCCGGCTGATGTAACCATAGTTGGCGAGTCGGGTGGTGGCGGAAAAGTGGGCACCCTTATGTGTATGCCTTCGGCCAAAGGTTTGTTTCACAAAGCAATTATTCAGAGTGGTACTTTGCTGAGCGATATGCACAAAGAAAACTCTCAAAAATTGGGTCGCGCTGTGGTCGAAAGCCTTGGTATTGATAGCAATACAATTGCCAATATCGACACTGTATCGTATATGCGATTGGTGAAGGCTGGTAACGAAACAATTGCTAAACTCGCAGGACCGCGCAATCCTAGGTCGGCACGTATGTTTGGCTATGCACCTTCGGCCGATGGCAATGTGCTTTTGCAACAACCTTTTAGTCCAGGCTTTGCGCCAATATCCTACGACATACCGCTTATGATAGGTTCTACCCTCAACGAAATGATGCCTACTGCTTATGGCGAAAAGGATCTTACTTTGGACGAAGCCAAAAAACGTTTGGAAAAAGATTATGGCAAAAAAACAAATGAATATATCGACCTTTTTGCAAAGGCCTATCCCAACCATAGCCCGCAGGATTTGCTTTCGCTCGATATACTTTTCAGACCCTACACCATTCGTACTGCCGACGCACGTGCACGCGAAACGAAAGCGCCTTTGTATGTGTATTTCTTGGCATGGAAAAGTGCTGTCGACAATGCATCGCGTGGTTCGTTTCACGGCTTGGACATACCGTTGGCGTTTAATACCGTGGATTTGCGCCCCGACTGGACAGGCAATGACGAGGCAGCTTGGAACATGTCTGAAAAAATGAGCAGTGCATGGCTCAATTTCATTAAAACTGGCAATCCCAATGTTGAAGGCTTATTACCAACATGGGAAACCTACACCCCCGAAAATGGCGTTACAATGTATTTCGACAACGACACGCGCATTGTAAATAATCATGATAGGGCATTGATGGACTTTGTGATGAACGCAAAAAAATAAGCAATCGTAAAAAAATAAGCGATTGAAAATACTACTGGCATAAGTAAGGCACATATACTTATGCCAGTTTTTTTTGTGTTTATAAGCGTCTCGGCAATATCCCGAAAAAGACCTAATTTTGTTTGGCAAAATAATTAATATTTGCGATTGTAGTTTTGCAAACTCGAAACATTATTTGTAAGGTGTTTTATTGCAAATAAATTTGTTTATTTTTGTAAATATTTAATTTGCGCTAGGCTAATGACATATATAAGTAATTCAAACAGAATACTTATGTGTGTGTTGACTTTTTTTTATTTTTACTAAAAGAATATTTGTTGCAATTCACTTAACAATATCAAAAGCATGACAAAAACTGTTTATCAAGTACAAAATGTCGAGTTAAAAGCATTTATCGAAGATTATTACTGCATCGATTTCGATATTTTGCCAGCCGATGTGCCTGCTATGAAAGTGCCACCCATGGGTTTTCCTGTATGTCAGTTTCATTTTGGCGAAGAAGTAAATTTTTATCAACACAAACATTTTCATAATCAATCATTACTTGTGGGTCAGCTTACGCAGCATGTTATGCTTTATCCGCAAAAGGGTGTGCGAATGTTTGGCATCAACTTCAAGCCCTATGGCATGTATAATTTATTGGATTTTTCGCCCATCGCCATACAAAATAGTGCTATCGAAAGTGCTGCTATTTTTGGGCAACAAGCCATCGACGAGATTACTACAACGCTAAAAACTGCCAGCATTGACATTGCAATTGAAAAAATTGAGCGTTTGTTGGCACAATATATTAGTGATAAAAGTCGCAAACACTCGTACTACGATGCATTGGTCGACGAAATGGTGGCGCTGAATGGTTTGGTTCAGCCACTTAGCTTAATAGGCAATAACGGCACTGCGCGTACCCTGCAACGATATTTTAATGAGGTAATTGGAGTTTCGCCCAAACTGTTTTGCCAGATTTTGCGACACAAATACATACTATCGTTGATGTATGCCAATCCGCAACTTAGTTGGAGCGATTTGTTGCTGAATGGTTATTATTACGATTTTGCACATTTTAGCAAAGACTTTATTCATTTTACTCAAATGCCACCCCATAAGTATTTGAATATTAAAAATGATTTTGTAGAACATTTGTTGAAATAAATATCTCCCTTTGGTCGCTGGCCCTTTGGTCGCAATCTGTTCCTTTATATCGTAGCACGGTCGCAAATCCGCGCTAGCGGGGTTGAGATTTTGCAATTTTCCTCAATTCATGTTTTTCAATCTGTCAAAATCGAATTAAATGCCAATATCAATTTTTCTGTTTATGATTTACTATCTTTGCAAAAAAAAATAGCATTAAAAATCATCTCGTAAATGAAGGTTGCAAAACATTATTTATACATTTTTTCGGCATTGTTGTGGACAGTGCCATCGTTTATGCTTTACCGCAAGGGGCTCGCACATATTGTGCATGAACAGTATGCTTGGTTCAAAATTGCCATTGGCATTGCGAGTGGTGTGTTGTTTTTTGTACTTTCGTTTCGCAAAATTTCGGCGCAATACATACAGCGTATTCAAAATATGGCGGGCAACAAACAGGCTTTTTATCGTTTCATGCCACTGCGCACTTATATCATTATGTTGTTTATGATAAGTTTGGGTTTCTCAATTCGCTATTTTGGTGTTGTGCCAATAACTTATTATTCGGTATTTTTACTTAGCATGGGCACCCCACTTCATATTTCGGCTATACGTTTTGCGATTGTGGGTGTTGCACGAAGAAAAATGTAGTGTTCGCAATATTTTTTAATCGCATTTTCAAAATCTTTAGCTCGGTAGATAGTGTTGTTTGGCCTATCTGTTGTTTGTTTAGTATAACTTTGTTTGCTCACGTAGATATTTAATCATTCAAAGTAAAATTTCTTTCCTCATTCAATATTTTCAGTTTTTTTCGAAATAAAAAATAGATGATTATCTAAAGCTGAATTCAACTTGCAAATGCAACTGAATTCTGATTAATAATTTGTTTAAA
>CAZEVV010000201.1:0-5329 GCA_964515675.1 uncultured Paludibacter sp.
AACAAATGGCATTTTTTAAAGCAACTGCCAAAGAGCAAGGGTTCAAATATCCGGAATTTTTGGACAAAGAGTTTGAAATTGCATATGAATTTGATACAAAGAGCTTATTGGAATATTACAGTGGGATATTAACATTGGCTGGATTGGAAAAAATTACAGGCATAAATCAGAAACAACTTTGGACATACTTACACACCAACACTAAGCCAAGAGAAAAACAAATAAAAAAAATTGAACTCGGATTACATAAATTGGGTGCTGAATTATCATCCATATCCATGTAAAAAACAGTAAAACAGCAACACAATGCAATGACTTTTGCAGCGTAAATGTAAAATTAATGTATAACGGAAAATAATTGTTCAGTGCGTGATGGTACAACAATTTTAGTTTTGGTTGTTTAAAATTTGAGATTCCTCGCTTCACTTCGGAATGACAATGCAAAACTGAGTGTTTATTAAGAGGGGGAAGATAGGGGCGGCTTTGCCGCCCCTATCTTCCCCCTCTTATTACAAATCATATATTGTCATTCCGAATGAGAAAACAAGCGTAGCGGAGTTTTCGACATGAAGAATCTCAAACCACATGCTAGCGCGGATTTGCAAATCCGTGCTTCCATACAAAGGCACCGATTGCAACCAAAGGCAGATAAATCCGCGCCAACAAAGAGTAGAATACAACATACTGAAAATTAAAACAAAACCGCTCTTTAATGTTCATTAAATTTGAAAGGTTTCATCGCCTTTAAAAACTTATACAACCATAAAAACCAAGCCTAAAAACCTAATTTTCAATAAAGCCTACGATGTAAAATTATTTTGATTTAAAAAGAATGATTACTTTTGAATGTTATTTTTTTAATAAACATATTTTCCCACAATTAAAGCAAGCACTATGCACAACAAAAATGCATCATTAAAACCCAAAAGTTCACTATTTCTTGGCTTATTTATTAGTCCTTTAAAAATCAAACTATTATTGTTTAACTTGTTGTTATTTGGCTGCTTGTGTTTAAGTACGCAATCGGTTACAGCCCAAAATTTCCGCAAAAACACAGTGTATTACATTCCGCTCAAAGGCACTTTGGTGGATTACAAAGAGAAAGCAAAATTCTCGGACATGTTGCCCTCGCTTATTGGGCTAAAACCAAAATCGAGCATCGGGCTCAACGAATTAATAAAAAACATTGAAACTGCGGCAAAGCACCCCAATGTGAAAGGCATTTACCTTTGGGGTGGCGAGCTGAAAGGTGGTTTTGCAGCTATGGAGGAATTGCGCAAGGCACTGCTCGATTTCAAAAAAAGTGGGAAATTTATAATTGCCTATGCCGATAAATACACGCAAAGCAATTATTATTTGGCTTCGGTGGCCGACAAAATAATGCTCAATCCCTACGGAACGGTTGATATAAAAGGCCTATCGAGCAAAACAACTTTTTACAAAACGGCCATCGACAAACTTGGTGTCGAAATGCAAGTGTTGCGTGTAGGTACGTTTAAATCGGCTGTTGAACCTGTTTTGGGCACCGAGATGAGCGAAGCAAATCGCGTACAAACAAGCGAATTTCTGGGGTCGATATGGAGCAATGTTGCGGGCAGTATGGCCGATGCTCGAAAATTAAGCAAAGATAGCATTAACATAATTGCGGATAAATATAGCAGCTTATTGCCAACCAATGATATACTTAATTTGAAATTGGTGGATACTTTGGTATATGTTGACCAAACGGACAGTATTTTGAAAAAAACCATGCAAGTTGAACAGCTGAAAGCAATTAAAAAACTGACACACAATCAGTTTAGTTCGAAAAACAAGCGAAGCAAAAGAGACAATAACAAAATAGCCATTGTGTATGCCAATGGTTCCATAGGCGAAAACGATGCCATTAATGCACTAAATATGCGCATAATATGCCGAAATTTGGAACGCAACAGTGCCGTGAAAGCGGTTGTTATACGCATTAATTCGCCTGGCGGCAGTGCCTTCGAGTCCGAAAAAATATGGCGCTCCATACAACAACTTAAAAGCAAAAAACCTGTGGTTGTGTCGATGGGAAATGTAGCAGCATCGGGCGGATATTACATTGCCTGCCATGCCACACACATTTTTGCTCAACCCACCACTATTACTGGTTCGATAGGTATTTTTGGCGTTTTTCCGAACCTTAAAGGGCTGAATGACAAAGTTGGACTGAACTACGAAACGGTAAAAACAAATAAACTGAGCGATGCATTTGACTCACACAGAGCATTTAACGATGAAGAACGCGCACTAATGCAGGCCAATATTGAGCGCGGCTACGATTTGTTTGTAATGCGCTGTGCCGAAGGACGCAACAAAACACCGGAGCAAATAAAAGCTGTGGCCGAAGGGCGTGTGTGGACAGGCGAAGATGCGCTAAAACATGGCTTAGTGGATGCTATTGGTGGACTACAAGATGCGATTGATTATGCTGCAAAAGTGGCTAAACTCACAACATATCAGAAAGTTGTGGCCACAATAAATGCACGCAACAAAAGCTTCGCTTTGGTATCGATTGAACAAAAGTTGGAACAAAAAATTATGCAAAATCAATTGGGCAATTATTATCAACTGTATAAAATGCTCAACAACATTGAGCAACAGGACAAAATTCAAGCACGAATGATGGAAGAATTCGGGTGGGATTGAAAAGAAGAATGACTTGATATGAAAACGAGTTATAAATATCCGCAGCAGCAGAATAGATAAAAAGATTTCTCACTACGTTCGAAATGACAATCACACAAAAAATAATTGGACACTGTCAATCTGAAGCGTAGCGAGGAATCTCAAACTTCAAAACCTGAAAAGTATTTCTTATCAATGCTTTTTATTAATATTAAAACAAATGATAAGATGCAAAGCTAAACCAATAGCTAAATGTTGCATCGTGAAATAGTAGATATTTATTGCAATCCCATTAATTTTTCGAACTGTGCTGATGCAATGCTTTCGTATCAATCTTTTTTTGTACTTTTGCACAAAATTTGATTAAACACGTAATTATTTGCAACAAAAGCGACTAAGTTGTTGTTTTAATATACAAAAAACACGAAATGCGTCATTCAAAATGTATTTTAATTGCGTTTAGCATCATTTTTTGAGAATCTTTTTTTACACCTTCAAATTTTTATTACTGTTGATAAAAATTATTTTTTAAACAAAGTACTTTCAATCAAAATTCGTCCTCATTATGCGCATACAAATTATTAATGGTCCCAACCTCAATTTGCTAGGCAAACGTGAGCCGGGAGTGTACGGCAATCAAAGTTTCGATGATTATCTGAAAGAATTGATTGTTTTGTTTCCATCGGTTGAGATTGAATATTTTCAGTCGAACAGCGAAGGTTCAATTATTGACAAATTGCACGAAGTTGGATTCGAATTTGATGCCATCATTCTCAATGCTGGCGCATACACACACACTTCGATAGCCATTGCCGATGCCATTAAAGGCATTAGCACGCCTGTGGTCGAAGTGCATATATCCAATGTTTTTCAGCGCGAAAGCTTTCGTCATCACTCATGGCTTTCGCCCGTGTGCAAGGGCTGCATAGTAGGCTTCGGGCTTGATTCGTACCGATTGGCCATTGTATCAGTTTTAAAATAAAAAAATTATATCAAACTAAATAGGAAACATTTTTTATGTCGAAATCAACAAAAATTGTAGCAACAATCAGCGATAGACGTTGCGAAGTGGAATTTATTCGTCAACTCTACAACGAGGGAATGAATGTGGTGCGTATGAACTCAGCGCATTTACAACTCGAGGGTTTTATGAACATTATCAACAACACACGTGCGGTGAGCAATCAAATTGCTATCCTTATGGATACCAAAGGACCCGAAGTGAGAACAACTGTTGCCAAAGATGATGCAATAATTATCAAAACAGGCGATATTATTAAAGTTTCGGGCAACCCCGATATGGAGTCGACAATTGAGCACATTTACGTAAATTACCCACACTTTGTGCGCGATTTGAGAGTAAACGACGACATACTTTTTGATGATGGTGAAATTCAACTCAAAGTAACCGAAAAAACGGACGATTACTTGCTTTGCGAAGCGCAAAACGAAGGCGAATTGGGTAGCCGCAAAAGTGTGAATACACCTGGTGTACGCATCAACTTGCCATCGCTTACCGAAAAAGACCGTCAGAACATCCTTATTGCTATCGAACACAATGTGGACTTTATTGCACACTCGTTTGTACGCAATGCACAGGACTTAAAAGACATACAAGCAATACTCGACGAACACAATAGCCCTATCAAAATCATTTCGAAAATCGAAAACCAAGAAGGTGTTGATAATATCGACGAAATTTTGGAACACACCTATGGTGTAATGATTGCTCGTGGCGATTTGGGTATTGAAGTACCACAAGAAAAAATTCCAGGTATACAACGCCGCTTGATTCGCAAATGTGTACAAGCCAAAAAACCTGTTATTGTAGCTACACAAATGTTGCATACAATGATTAAAAACCCACGTCCAACACGTGCCGAAGTTACCGATATTGCCAACGCAATTTACTATCGCACCGATGCTTTGATGTTGAGTGGCGAAACTGCTTATGGCAAATACCCAGTGGAAGCAGTACGCACAATGGCTACTATTGCCAAAGAAGCCGAAAAATCGAAAATGGTTGAAAACGATATTCCAATTCCAATTAGCATGAACGATACTACTTCGTTTTTGTGTAACTCGGCTGTTGCAGCGAGTGCTAACTTGGGTTCGAAAGCCATTATTACCGACACATACAGCGGACGCACAGCTTGTTATTTGGCTGCATATCGCGGACAAAACCCTGTATTGGCCATTTGCTACAACGAGCGTTCAACACGTCAGTTGGCGCTTTCGTACGGTGTTTTCCCTATTTTCCAAGAAGGCGGCGGCGACAATACACAACAGTATTTTTTCAAAGCATTGCATTATTTAATTAACGAAAAATGGATTAGTGTTGATGATACTGTTTGCTATTTAAGCGGAAGCTTTGGCGAAGGTTTTGGTACTACTTTCCTTGAAATTAATCAAGTAAGCAAAATTTTCGAATCGCGCGAAAAATACTTATTGCCAAATTTCTAATAAAAAAGCCCCCTAACCCCATCAAGGCAGAGTATTAGTAAAAAATCAAAGAGCTGTATAAAATCATTATACAGCTCTTTCTTTTCTTTAATTCTTATTAATATATGAACCTTTAAACCAAAACCTTGTTTTTACGTCATACTATCGGTATAATTATAAATAAAACACTCATTCAAAAAAAAAAAATACCTTGTAAATATTCATCACCTTTAGATGG
>CAZEVV010000202.1:0-3774 GCA_964515675.1 uncultured Paludibacter sp.
GAAAACATTAAAACATTTCATCTTTGCACAAACGCTTATACGCACTGGCTGAGCGTAGTCGAAGCCTATTCATCATTGAGCAAAACACGGTCGCTGAGCGCAGTCGAAGCGGGCGAAGAAAAGACAAAAGAGCAAAGTGTAAAGAGCAAAGAGCAAAGAAAAAGAACAAAGACGCTTAGTTATGTAAACTAATAGATTAGGTGATGAATATGTCAGATTGTTTTATTCGTTATATATATTATTGCCATAAGTTTATGAAGCCTATGAGTTTAAAACTAAAAGAGAATAAACCGATTCGATTCATTCTCTTTTTAATTGTTTGTAAATTTTATTACAAAATTACTTTTGCTCTACGCGTGCCCGATTGCAGTATATAAACTCGATGACGGGCTAAGCCTTTAATTTCCACAATGTTTATGGGCGATTCTACCACGCGTATTAATTGTCCCGACGATGAATAGACATAAACAGGATGTTCGTTGTTCGACAAAATGACAGTAATTGTACCATCATTATGCACGTTGGCACGTAGCACTTTTGTATTCGGATCGTCGAGTGTTGTGGCATGTGCTATGTCCGACCATTCGGTGATATTTTCGTACAACAATGTTTTTTTATCGCTAGCAAATGTTTTGTCGCTTGCTTTTATTTTGAAATAGTGCTTTGTATTTGGCACCAAATTACGCAATGTGTCAGTTAGTTTTGTCGTCCATTTTTCACGAGCCATATAGTCAACACGTTGTTCGAAACCAAACTCGAAATCGCCGATGGAGATATTGCCTGAGCCTTTTACAAATTCGATTCTAAATTTCTTGTAGTTTTTCGAAACATCGAAACTATATGTTTTTGTAATTGCCAGATTTGTTGTTGGCGCAAAACTTTCGAGTGTTGTCCAATGGCTTTCGTTCCATGCTTTTATGCTAATATTGCCGCCTGTTGCGTCAATCGAACACACATAAACCGAAAGTTTAGTAGCAGGAACTACGAATGTCTCTGTTTCGATATATTCGTCGGTGTTGCGCAATTGAATGGCTGGTATGGCTTTCCCGCTAAATGTCGACGAATTGGTGGTTGCTGTCGCATTGGTGTCCCAACCTGTTGGGAGGCTCAAGCCATTATCGAAACCTTCGGTTACTTTACTTGCTATGTCGGTAATGCTATACGCTGTAAAATAATAGCCACTGGCATCGAAAACACTGTTCCAATTGGCCACAAAACTAGCAAAAGTAATATCGCTGGCATTAATAGTTGTTGGTTTAACAACAAAGATTGGTCGCGTCGATTTTCCTGAAATATTGGCCAGTTTTGTCATTGCTTTTTCGCTCGTAAGTTGCAATGTTTCGCTGTGCGTATCTAAAATTGATGGTGCACTTGGGTTGTAGCGTATTTGCACCAATGTAGTTGCAATTACCGAGTCGGTTGGTGATAAATTCAACGACTTCACCCACGCATTCGCTTCGTTGCCAGCTAGTCGCATTTCGAAGTGTAAGTTATTTTTGAAACTGAGTTGTGCGTTGTTAATTAGCTGACTGCCCGATACTTCGATGGTTTGTATATCGCTTGGAGTGCCATGTTCGGTACTGAACAATGAGGTTGATGCAAAAAGTTTCAGTTGCGGCGACGAGCCACCACCCATGAATAAGAATTTAATAATGCCGTTTTCTTCTGATATTTCGGTCAATGGTTTTTCGATATTAGTGCCATTGCGTAAAGTCGGATTGTAGCTAGTTCTATTTGTAGATCCTGGAAATGGGTCGCCGGCTTGGCTCGCATTCGATGCAATACCATCGGCTTCAATTATGTCGTAGCCCAAAGCGCTTGCATTGTTGTTCGGCCCATTGTTTCGCCAGGTGGTGCTATTGTAAAAAATACGTGTTATAAGCATTCCTTTTCCAGGTAAATAAGCGTCGAAGCCAACTCTCTGGCGATTTTCGAGAGTGAAAAATTCTAAAGGATTGGGATTATTACCCACCATATTGTGGTTGCCATTTTGCGTGATGATATACGCTTCGTTACTCTCAACTAAATTGGGCAAAACAACATCCACAGGTGTTTTCAACTCGGTAGGCACTAGCCAGTTTAAGAAGAAACGATCGAATGCCGAGTAGCTAGGCGGCGTGCGTCCACTGTTGTTATATGCCCCACCATCCATTATGTGCCAATTGCCAGTAGTATAATGAGTGCCACCATCTGTGGGGTAATAGTCGGGCAAACCAAGTACATGCCCAAACTCGTGGGTAAAAGTGCCAATACCAGCCATATTGGAACCACTATTTCCGCGCAATTCGGATGTACAAGCATAGTCGAAAATTATTTTTCCACTAACTGTATTGTTATAGTTGCTCATCGACCAACGATGTGGCCACACAGTTTCTTTAGGACCACCCTCGGCTTCGTTATAGCCAGCATAAAACACAAAAACATTGTCCAAAATACCATCGTTGTCGGTGTCGTATATTTTAAAGTCGACACCAGCAGCTTCGGCAGCCTTGCAAGCATCAATAATCATTTGACGCGGATTTTGGTCGTCGTCTTGCGAGTTGTTGCCACCATAAAACGACATATTTTGTGGCAAGTCGAACGGGCCCACCACATCGAATTGGGGCGCAAAAGCACCAAACGAACTCTCGATAAAATAATCGCGGGCCGAGCCTGTGCCGCCGTTGTCGCTATAGCCTTGTTGGTTGAGCATGCGTTCGAAAGCTTGTTTTGGATTGCCAGTTACAAAGTTTTTATCTTTGAAATTTACCAAAATCGCAATCGAGCGTGGCGAGCCAGTAAGTGGAAATGCAGTTTGAGTAGCACTTGTATTTGCAGCTACTTTTTGCGCACGACGTGCGTTGTTTACGGCACTAAAGTTGGGGTTTTGCTCAAGCCCAGCAGTAAAAGTTCGCTCAAATATTGTACGTTCGGGTTTGTTGCGCGCCAATACCTTCGTAGCATTAATATTGCCCAATTTATCGTGTGTAGCAAATCGATAAATACCATCATTGCCCTCTTTAATTAAAAATCCATCCTCTGTTGTGCGGTAACGAAAAAATTCGTCGCCATGCAAACGAATCGTGAGCGTAGTTCCATCATTTTGTTTAATAGTAATGGGGTGGGGGTAAGCCTTTACAGCTTTCGAACTTGAGAATGGTGCAATTATTATAGTGAGTACAATAATCAGTTGAAAAATAGTTTGTTTCATATATGAGAAAAATTACCTTAAGTGTTTAATCGATAAATGTATATCGAAAAACGAGATGAGTAAAAATGCAAATAGTTTGCAAATATACACAAATCGCACAATAAAAAACACAATTCAATTCAATTTTGTTTAATTAATTCTGATTGCCTTGCCCCACTATTGGCTATATATTATTGTGTAAATGCTAAAATCTGATTAGAAACAGCAAAATCAACACAAATAAAATATATGCATTCAAGACTAATGAAGTATAATTTCTGACATCTATTTCGAGTTGTTGATACTTAAAAGAGATTTGGTAGTGCTTGTTGAAGAATTTAGATATTTAAAATAAAAATATTACAAATCAAGTTTCGCAACGTTATTTGCATGATTTTTCAAGTCGATTTTGTGTAAAAAATGATCAAGAAGCGTTTTTTGATTTGAATTTTAACGCTCGAAAAATTTCACACGTCATATCCCCAAAAATGTGCTGTGATTCTTGCCATTTTCACACGTGATTTTACTTAAAATGTGCTGTGGTTTTAATCGTTTTCACACGTGATTTTTTTGTAGCAATAATACTGTTGATTTATAAAGTGTTA
>CAZEVV010000202.1:3874-5319 GCA_964515675.1 uncultured Paludibacter sp.
CGTTTTCACACGTGATTTTTTTGTAGCAATAATACTGTTGATTTATAAAGTGTTAGTGAGTTTGTTGCAGCGGATAATTATAGGGTTTTAATAAAATAACCCAGTTCTATTTTGTGAAATTTTACGTTTATTTGCGTTCAAAAAGCATGTGTTGAACGCAAATTACGCATAAAAACTTCGTTGGGGTACAAAGTGCAACAAAATTATGGACACATTTATGAATATGTCAAACTATGTTTGAGTATAATATATTGTAAATGAATGGAATTGTCGTTTTTTTACAGCACTAATTAAACTTTACACCAGTAATTTTTTCTGATATTGCCCATAATTTTGCAGCATATTCTTTATTTGCCCCATCGGCCGTAGGGTACACCAATTGTGGATAACCACGCATTTCGCGTTTGCCATCGGGTCCATAATAGTCGGCACCTTTCACAAAATAATCCACCGAAGCGCGTATTTGTGGCAAAGCTCCCATTTCGGCAGGTTGTGTCATTTTGTCGAATAATGGTTTTATGAGTTTGAATAAAAATTTACTTCCAATTTTGTTGAATAAATTCGTGTTCGAAACGCCAGGATGTGCCACTGCTGCAATTGCATCGATATTGTTGCGCTCAAAGTATCGCTGCAATTCGTATGTAAACCAAAGGTTTTCGATTTTCGACAATGCATATGCACCAATACTGCTATAGCCCTTTCCGCCTTCGAACAATAGATTGTCGAAATTTACTTTTGCTTGCTTGTGGGCCATACTGCTCACATTTACAACACGGCTTTTGGGTGTCGCTTTTATCACATCGAGTAAATGCCCCGTAAGTGCAAAATGCCCAAAGTGATTGGTTGCTTGTTGTCGTTCAATGCCATCAACTGTTACGCCATATGGCACCATCATTATGCCTGCATTGTTGAGCAATACATCCAATCGATTGTACTTTTGTTTGAATGCCTCAGCAAAACTTCGCACCGATGCCAATTGCATTAAGTCGAGTTGCATAACATCAACCAAAGCATTGGGATGCTGCTTTAGTATGCTTCGGCGGGCTTCGTCGGCTTTGGCCACCGACCGCGCTGCAATTATCACCCGAGCACCATTGGCAGCAAAGGCTAACGACGACTCGTAACCCAATCCACTATTTCCACCCGTTACAATAATGACCTTCGAAGTCAAATCAGGCACATTGTCTAAAGTCCACTTTTTTGTATGCATATCTGAATATTGATTGTTATTTAACTAAACAAGAAGTGTCGAGATTAAGTTCAACAAAGTATAAAAAAATCTTCCGAAGGTTTAATTTTTTTTTCATTGTTTTTATTTGAAAGATTATTAAGAGGATTAAGAATTTAAACACTAAGGCACGAAGACACAAAAATTTTTATTGCGTTGTTAGTAAGCATTCGGTAAAGTCCGTATTTCAGAAATAAAAAATCCAGAAGCATAAAAA
>CAZEVV010000203.1:0-5299 GCA_964515675.1 uncultured Paludibacter sp.
ATTATCGACAAATCGGCATTTTCTATATCCGTTTGCATGGCAATATGTCCTACTTGCGATGTAAAAGCCTGTATACTAATATCAAATTGTTGCAAAGCAAGTTTGGCCACTGCGCCAGCCACTACCCGCGCCGCTGTTTCGCGCGCCGAGCTTCGTCCGCCACCACGGTGGTCGCGTATGCCATACTTTTGTTGATAGGTGAAATCGGCATGCGAAGGGCGATACAAGTCCTTCATATTATCGTAGTCCTTGCTGTGTTGGTTTTGGTTCCAAATAATAAAAGCTATGGGAGTGCCAGTTGATTTTCCTTCGAAAATGCCCGAAAGGAATTCCACTTTATCGTCCTCTTTGCGAGGTGTTGCAATCGACGATTGTCCGGGTTTGCGACGGTCGAGCTCCGATTGAATAAAGCTTTCGTCGATGTTTATACCTGCTGGGCAGCCATCAATAATGCCCCCTATGCCTTTGCCGTGCGACTCACCAAACGAGGTGAAAGTAAATAATTTTCCTATTGAATTTGACATGCGTTTTTAGTTTCAATTCATAATAATATCCTCAACAAAATCATCATTGCAAAGATAATGCTTTTTAAAACAATTACAATGATAGATATGTTTTAAATCAATAATTTGATTATTTGGGATTTGAAAATTGTGGAGGCGCAAAGTGTTATTGTATAGTATTTTAGTGTGTTTTGATTTATATTTGTTTTTATTCGTATAATTTTATTTGTATACTTCTATATCAATACATAATCCCTGCTGGTCATCAGAAGATACAATTTAAATTACAATTGTATTTCACGAATGAAACAACAAATATGAAATTTTGGAATGATATGAATTAGAAAAAATTGGTTTGTAGTGCTTGCAATCCTTTAACCTTGATCTTATAAGAGTCGAAATTTTGTGTTCTGTTCATTTACACTCTCCAACAACAATCTTCAAATTTTCCTATGTCAAAATCCCAAATAATAAATATATTCGCCCGCTTCGACTACGCTCAGCGACCGTGGCGCACAACCTTGCATGTAGGCTTCGACTACGCTCAGCCAGCGATTATCAACATTTTCACATTCCGATATAGCACTCTTCAATCTTCAAATCCATCAATCCCGATAACAATCGGGAAAAATTTTCCAATCTTCAAATCCTTCAAATCTTCAAATTAATATTTAATCTTTTTTACATAATTTCCCTTCATAATGCTACATATACATTGCAAATCAATGTCATTTGTGTCTGATTTTTCGATGCGTGTTGATATTTGAAAAGTTTATTTTGCTTTTATTAACGAAACTAAATGCCGAATCGTTTGTTTGTATGATTACAAAACAAACATTATTTAAAATGAATAAAAATAATATCATACCCAAGGATCTTGAAGAATTGGAAAACGAGGAGTGGTTTTACTCCCTCGATTATGTGTTGCAACAATGGGGCCCCGACCGTGTAGTTGAGCTTTTGCGTCAATTGCAAGTGCGTGCTCATAAAGCTGGTGTCGAACTGCCATTTACTGCCAACACGCCCTACATTAACACAATTACACGCGACAAACAGGTACCTTACCCTGGCAATCGCGAAATTGAACGCATGATAAAAAGTGTGATTCGTTGGAACGCAATGGCAATGGTGGTGAAAGCCAACAAAAACGAAAATGGCATTGGCGGTCATATCTCAACTTATGCTTCGGTGGCTACATTGCTCGAAGTGGCGTTCAACCATTTTTTCCGCGGCAAAGGCGACGGGCACGATGGTGACATGATTTATTTTCAGGGACATGCAGCGCCGGGTATTTACTCACGTGCCTATCTCGAAGGTCGTTTAAGTGCCGACCAGCTCAATAATTTCCGTCGCGAGTTAGCGCCCAAAGGTGGTCTCTCATCTTATCCGCACCCATGGTTGATGCCTAATTTTTGGGAGTTTCCAACAGTTTCCATGGGCTTAGGTCCTATCATGGCTATTTATCAAGCGCGTTTCAATCGTTACCTCGAAGACCGCGGCCTCAAAGAAACTGCCAACCAAAAGGTATGGGCATTTTTGGGCGATGGCGAAACCGACGAGCCCGAAGCATTGGGTGCTATCACCTTGGCTTCGCGCGAAAAATTAGACAATCTTATTTTCGTCATCAACTGTAACCTGCAACGTTTGGACGGCCCTGTGCGTGGTAATGGCAAAATTGTACAAGAGCTCGAAGCGGTGTTCCGTGGTGCGGGTTGGAATGTAATTAAAGTGCTATGGGGCAGCGAGTGGGACGAACTTATTGAGAACGACAAAAAAGGAAAACTCGTGAAACGCATGGGCGAAATTGTTGACGGACAGTCGCAAAAATTCTCCATTGCACCTGGCGACTATGTGCGCAAAGAGTTTTTTGGTGTCGACGACGAATTGCTCGAAATGGTAAGTCACCTCTCCGACGACCAATTGAAAAAAATGAAACGTGGTGGACACGACCCCAAAAAAGTTTATGCAGCTTACAATGCAGCAGTAAATCATAAAGGACAACCTACTGTTATTTTGGCCAACACCATCAAAGGCTATGGCTTGGGCGAAAGCGGCGAAGGTAAAAACATTACGCACTCGCAAAAGAAACTCAACGAAGACGAATTGCGCGAGTTCAGAACACGCTTTGGCATTCCATTGTCGGACGACGAAGTGGCAAAAACACCGTTTTTCCGCTTCCCCGAAGATTCGCCCGAGTATAAATACCTCATCAACCGCCGCAAAGAGTTGGGTGGTTTTGTGCCCGAACGCAAAGTAAATCTTCGTCCTATCAAAACGCCACCCGAGTCGGTTTTCGAAGAATTTTACAAAGGATCCGAAGGCAAGGAATTGTCGACAACAATGGCTTTTGTGAAATTACTTACCAAATTACTTAAAGACAAAGAGATAGGTAAACTCATTGTGCCCATTGTGCCCGACGAAGCACGTACTTTTGGTATGGAAACTCTTTTCCGTCAGTCGGGTATTTACTCGCACGTAGGGCAGCTCTACGAGCCTGTGGACAAAGAATTGCTGTTGTACTACAAAGAAGCCAAGGATGGACAAATTCTTGAAGAAGGAATTACCGAAGCTGGCGCCGTGTCGTCGTTTATTGGTGCAGGTACAGCTTATGCAACGCATGGTTTAAACATGATGCCATTTTTTGTATATTACTCTATGTTTGGTATGCAACGCATTGGTGACTTTGTGTGGGCAGCTGCCGATATGGCGGCCAAAGGTTTTCTTGTAGGTGGTACGGCTGGTCGCACAACACTTGCTGGCGAAGGGCTTCAACATCAGGACGGTAATAGTCACTTGTTGGCTTATCCCGTGCCTAACTTGGTAACCTACGACCCTGCTTTTGCTTACGAATTGGCAGTGATCATTCGCGATGGTATACGCCGTATGTACGAAGAGCAAGAAAACGTGTTCTACTACATTACAATTATGAACGAAAACTACCCTATGCCTCCTATGCCCGAAGGTGCGAAAGAAGGTATTCTTAAAGGTATGTATTTGTACAAAAAACAGGATGTTGCCAATTCGGAACTCAAAGCCAACCTCATGGGTAGTGGCACCATAATGAACGAAACGCTGAAAGCAGCCGAAATATTGAACGAAAAATACAAAGTGAGCACACAAGTGTACAGCGTAACAAGCTACAAAGAGTTGCGCCGCGAAGCTTTGGATGTGGAACGTTACAATTTACTGAACCCCGACAAAGAAAAAACACCTTATATATCGAGCCTTATCGATAATGATGGTGTGCTTGTTGCGGCTTCGGATTATGTGAAAACTTTGCCCGATTCAATTTCGAAATGGTTGCCAGGCCGACTTTATAGCTTAGGAACCGATGGTTTTGGACGCAGTGAAGCCCGTGCCGAGTTGCGCGACTTTTTCGAGGTGGATGCCAAACACATTGCATTTACTACTTTATATGCACTTTTCAGAGATGGCAAATACAAATTGGCCGATTTGAAAAAAGCAATGAAAGATTTGGGTATCGATGCGAATAAATTGAATCCAATGATTTCGTAAGTATAAATATTAATAATATTGAATAATGAGAAATTTGGTAATCCCCGAGTTGGGAGAAAATATAAATCAAGCAACGGTAATAAAAATTCTTGTTGCTGTTGGCGATAAGCTCGAAGTGGACCAAGTGGTGCTCGAGTTGGAAACCGACAAAGCCACCATCGAAGTGCCTTCGGACATTGCTGGTACGGTGGCCGAAATTAAAGTGGCCGAAAACGATGTCATTAAAATTGGACAAACTGTTTTTGTGATTGACGATGCTGGTAGTGCTAGCGAAACTGTTGCTGCACCAGCCCAAGCACCAGCGCCAATTGTTGAAGCTGCTCCTGCACCAGCTGCTCCTGTCGAAACGCCAGCTGCACCTGTTGTAACGCCTGCTCCTGTTGCAGCACCTGCACCTGTTGCTAGTGGCACAATGGACAGTGCAAAGGTTATTCCTGTCGAAAATCAGCCTGCTATTGTACAAAATGCTGCACCTGCTGCACCATCGGTACGACGTTTGGCCCGCGAAATTGGCGTGGATGTCAACCAAATTAAAGGTTCGGGTATTGGAGGGCGCATTACCCTCGACGATGTGAAAGCTTTCAGCAAAACATTGCACCAGCAGCGCAACGATGTGCAGCATATACGTGCCGAACAGCACCAAGAACCATTGCCCGACTTTACGAAGTTTGGAAATGTTACACCGCAACCCATGTCGAACATTCGCTACAAAACAGCCGAACATTTGAGTTACGCATGGCACACCATTCCGCACGTTACACAATTCGACAAAGCCGATATTACAGCGCTCGAAGAGTTTCGTAAAATGTATGCCAAAACGGCCGACAAGCAAGGTGTGAAAATTACTGCTACGGCCATTATGGTGAAAATTATTGCTTCGGCACTCAAAAAGTTCCCGCAGTTCAATAGCAGTGTCGATATGCACAATAAACAAATTATTTACAAAGATTATTTCAATATCGGAATAGCTGTTGATACTGAGTTTGGATTGGTTGTGCCTGTGGTGAAACGCGCCAACGAACTATCGGTGATTGAAATTGCACGCGAAATAAATGTATTGGCCGAAAAAGCACGCAACAAAAAACTGGGTGTAGCCGATATGCAAGGCGGATGTTTTACCATTACCAACCTTGGTGGCATTGGCGGCACTGCCTTTACTCCAATAGTAAATGCGCCCGAAGTAGCCATTTTGGGCATGTCGCGCTCGGCTATGGAGCCTGTGTATGTCGACGGAAAATTCGAAGCACGCCTTATGTTGCCGCTCTCATTATCCTACGACC
>CAZEVV010000204.1:0-5287 GCA_964515675.1 uncultured Paludibacter sp.
AAAAGATAGACGCGACATCGACGAATTGTTCGAACCTGTGTTTTGGGATGAGGACGAGGATGAAGAAGAAGCCCTCTAAGCTTTCCCTCCTAAATCACGTTTACCTCATGAAGGAGGAAATAAATGCCTCAAGGGAGAAAACACAAACCAACAAACAGCGACCAAAACTCAAAACTCAAAACAAAAAAACGCAGAACAATTAACGTACAAATAACGTTATTGAGCTGAACAAAGCATGTCGGACATATCAAACAAAAATAAAGACAACAAATTACTTAGCGAAAACGTCGGGAAGCTAATTTGGGATTACTCACTACCAGCGGTTGTGGGCACTATTGCTATGTCGGTTTACAATATTGTCGACCGCATATTTATCGGACAAGGTGTTGGGCCATTGGCATTGTCGGGCTTGGCATTGGCATTTCCAATAATGATAATTCTAATGGCATTTGGCTTATTGGTGGGCGTTGGAGCATCGTCGCGCATTTCGATATCGATGGGCGAAGGCAACCACGTGAAATCAGAAAAAATATTGGGCAATACTTTTACACTTACGCTCATAATTTCGGGAACAGCCATATTTTTTGCCATGATTTTTATGGACGATATTTTGCGCATGTTTGGCAGCACCGACAATACTTTGCAATATGCACGCGACTATATGCAAATTATAATTCCAGGCGGTGTGTTTACGGCGCTTTACTTTGGGTTCAACAATATTATACGCTCTTCGGGCTTTCCGCGCAAAGCCATGTACAGCATTATTTTTGGTGCGGTGCTCAATGCCTTGCTCGATCCGCTGTTTATTTTTGTGTTCGACTGGGGAATAAAAGGCGCTGCCTGGGCCACAGTAATATCGTATTTTGCTGGCACAATATGGGTAATGTTGCATTTTTTTAGCAAAGAAAGTAATTTGCGTTTCAATAAATCGTATTTTAAACTCGAAAAAGAAATTGTTTATTCGATTGTAAGCATCGGCATGTCGCCTTTTGCCATGCAAGTAGGCACTAGCTTGGTTGTTGTTATTATCAACAGCACATTGCTAAAATATGGTGGCGACTTAGCCATTGGCGCTTATGGCATCATCAACAGTGTCAATATTTTAGTTGTTATGTTTATCATTGGTTTAAACCAAGGCACACAACCCATCGTAGGATTTAATTATGGTGCAGGTAAATACGACCGCATGTTTTCGGCATTGAAAATAGCCGTTATTACGGGTACAATTTTAAGTACAATAGGCTTTGTGATAGGCGTGTTTTTTGCTGAGCCCATGGTTTCGCTATTCACTACCGATGCCGAATTGCGCTCGATAGCATCCAACGCATTGTTTATTAGCGTACTTATGTTCCCACTCATTGGGTCGCAAATTGTAGCATCCAACTTTTTTCAGTCCATTGGTAAGGCCAAAATATCCATATTCTTAAGTTTAACGAGGCAATTCATTTTCTTAATACCTTCGATATTGATTTTGCCACTCTTTATGGGGCTCGATGGCGCTTGGGCAACCATGCCTGTTTCCGATGCACTTTCAACCGTTGTTTCGTGGACAACATTGTTTTTGTTTATCAAACGCTTTAAAAAGCAAATGTAGCACGCAGCTGTTTTTGTACAAATACTAAAAATAACTATCTTTACAGTCCGAAAAAAAGAACGAGAAACAATGTTTAAAAAATCCAACATACTAATTCGCAACAAGCGCGCAACATTCGACTACGAAATAAGTGAGCGCTTTATGGCTGGCATACAGCTTTATGGCACCGAGATTAAGTCGATTCGCGACGGTAAAGCAGGGCTTAGCGACACCTATTGCACATTCATAAAAAACGAATTGTGGGTTAAAAACATGCACATTGCCACCTACTTTTTTGGCACATACAACAATCACGATGTGCGCCGCGACAGAAAATTGCTACTCACCAAGCGCGAGTTGCGCAAACTGGAGCGTGCTACCAAAGAAACAGGTTTTACAATTGTGCCCACAAAACTGTTTATCAACGACAAAGGTTTGGCAAAAATTGAAATTGGCCTTGCACGTGGTAAGAAAAACTACGACAAACGTCAATCGCTACGCGAAAAAGAAGACAAACGCTCTATTGACAGGGCAATGAAGGACTAATACCGATGGGGCAAACATTATAGCTAATTGCCGCCCGGGTTTTATGTTGTGAGTCCGCTGGCGCGGATTTATCTCCCTTTGGTGGCTTACAGTTGGTTGCAATGCGTGCCTTAATATCGTAGCACGGATTGCAAATCCGCGCTAGCGGCGGGGGTTAGTCAGTTTTGGGCTTGCTATCAGCTGCTACAAGACATTGTAAAATAAAAAAAAGCGTGAAGTACATTGGCTTCACGCTTTTTTTTTGTGTTTATTTCAACTCTTTAATTTTAATGTTCTGAAACCACACTTCGTCGCCATGGTCTTGCAAAAGAATATGTCCCTCTTCAGCTTCGCCAAAACCAGGCCACACATTGTATTTGCTATAATTTACCAAAGCACGCCACATTTGTGTGCCACGTTCGTATTCAACTACTTTTGTTCCGTTAAGGTAGTGTTCCACCTTGCTGCCACGCACTACAATGCGTGCATTGTTGAAAAAACCATTTCTAAACGGTTTATTTTCAATCGTTGGAATAAGATCATACAAAGCACCCAACTGACGATTACCTTTTACGCCAGCATTGGCATCGGGGTGTACTTTGTCGTCGAGAATTTGAAATTCGCAACCAATGGATGAGCCTGCACCTTGATTCAACTCAGTATCAACAAAGTATTTGATACCGCTATTAGCACCTTTGGTAATATTAAAATCGACACTCAACTCGAAGTTTTTGTATTTTTTGATGGTTACAATATCGCCACCATTGGTCGATTCGCCACCATCGGCTTTTAAAACTTTCAGAATGCCATCTTCAATTTTCCAACCTTTGTTAGGGAAAGTTTTTGAGCGAGCACCACGCCATCCCTCAGTCGTTTTTCCATCCCAAAGCAATTGCCAGCCTTGCGCTTTTTCTTCGTCGGAAATAGTATTGGCAATATGGTTGGCTTGCGGAATTTCGCGTGTATAAGGCGTGCGAAATTTCTCAAGGTCTTGTGTCGCAATACGTATGTTGCGCCACTGTATGGTTTTGCCTGCCTCATTAGCATTGCCTATGGAGTGCACTTGCAAGGCAATAAAGCCCGAAGCCGTAACATCGTCCAACACATTGGCACAAGGCACACCATTGAGCCATGTACGCAAACTTGTGCCTATGGCTTCGATGCGCACTTTGTTCCAATCGTTGGCTTTAATGGCCGATTTCGCAGCAGGATTCCTGTCGAGCGCATACAACCACCCGCGACGACCTTCGTCGTAAATACCACCTGTCCAAGCACGTGGCGAGGCATCAATTTCGTACTGATAGCCATGCACGCGACCATCTTGATATTCCTTTACACTATTGCTTCGGAACTGAATGCCTGAGTTGAGACCAGGCGTTACAAAAAACTCAAGTTCGAGAATGAAATCGCCATACATCTTATTTGTTGCCAAAAATGTATTGGGCGTATTCATTTTTGTGGTACCCGTAATTATACCATCTTTCACTGTATAATCGGCAGTACCGCCAATTTTGGTCCAACCCCTAAGGTTTTTGCCATTAAAAAGCATTTCCCACTTTTCTTGCGAGAACATTGTGGCCGATGCCAATATCAGCCCAATAAGAATCAAATTTTGTTTTTTCATTTTATATTGTATTGATGACACCTCTCCCTAACCCTTGGAAACCTGCCCCGATTTATCGGGCCTGCCCCGTCCTTCGGGGGAGGAGAGGGAAAGAGCGTTGTCTTATTGTTTTTATTATATTCAAAGTTTCAAAATAATTACGCTTCGCTTTTCATTTTTATCTTTTCATTTTTCATTAATCACGTGTGAATCTTTCTCCCCCTTGAGGGGGTTGGGGGGCAAATCTTGAGGGGGCTGGGGGGCTAATATTAAACTTTTTTCCTCCTCATTGGCCAAAAAAAGTGCTTTTGCCATTGCTTCGCCCACAGCGCCATCGGTAGTTATAACCGAAACCGCTTTGCCTTGCTCAGCAACCTTCCCTGATTTTGGGTTAATGATGGGCCATGGCGTTTCGGCATGATTGCCCGAGGTAGTGAGACACTCGTTGTGCAAAGTATAAGTTTGCTCGGTTTGTGCGGCCTGCACCGCCCACCCTTTGCCAAAGGGATGATTGCCTAGGGCCATTATCGAACTATTGCCAATATTTATCAATGCATCGGCTATGGCTTCGGCATCGAGTATCTGTTTTACACGTCGCAAGGCATAACCTTTTATGTAGCCCGACAAATCGAGCTTCACATTGGGTTGCGCGAGCTTTATTTCTTGCTTTTCCAATGTATATCTCGGCGCATCGAGGGCCAAACCTGCACCCACAGCAATATCGAAATAACCCAAAGTATTTTGCCTAAGCTTTTCGCACTCCAACAGTATTTCGCTAAGCTCGGCACCTATGGGCAGGGCTTGCTCGTATGCCAACCGATTGACACTACTGAGTTCGCTCGCAGCATCGAAACGATTGGCAAATTTTTCGATACGCGCAACTTCGGCTTCAATACTCTCCGCAACACCTTGTAGTACAGCCACTTCGTTATACCCCAAAAGCACAATATCGACCCTTGTATGCATGGCGCTAAACCAAGCATAAAGCACATTTCGGCCATCGGGCAATTGTTTGGGCATGCACTCCACGACTTTATTTTTTAAATTTGCGAATAAAACTTATGGGCAAAAGCACAATTAAGCGCAACACAAGGGCTAACACATACAACACAACTGTTGCTGTAAGCACATAAAATATGGAGCTGTAAATTTCGCTAAGCGGCGATTTGTATATAAATACCGCTACCACATTGGCTATAAAAGCTATGGCAAAGCACACAGCAATCACCAGAAGCTCAGTGCGTATGCGTTTTTGTGTTATTATAATATCTTTCATTGGATAAAAAAGAAGATTTGAAGATTTGAAGATTATATTCGACTGCAATTGGATAATTACATATTTCAAACTACCGATTATTCTACAATATCAACTCCTTTGCTTTGTGATTGAGATAGTTAATCTTAAATTCGTCGGGGAACACAATCGTTCGCTCCTCCTCCATGGCCTGATGCCCTAGCAAACAAAGTTGTGTGGCATAATAACCTTCTTCGGCAATGAGCGGCGGTTGTTTTTGTGTTATTACTGCCTCTACAAATGCTTCGAGCATAAGCGATGTGCCATCACCCTCCGTTTTCGTTTCCAACAA
>CAZEVV010000205.1:0-5246 GCA_964515675.1 uncultured Paludibacter sp.
AAGTATTAATCTCCTCAAGTATTACACCCCTCTCCAGATGTATGTCGTCTTCTCTGAAGAGGCTATCTGTGGTCATGTCGCACAGCACGTCGGCTGTCAATAACTAAATATAATTCAATGTATTACAATCGTATATTTCCAATTGCTAATCATATATTCATATTTTTCCGCACCTTCAGGTACTTTTGCAACCATACTTGGAGAAACTAATTTTATTATCGGATTTATTTTTTCGATTTTAGTAATCTCATTTTTCCAATTTTTTAGATTTGCTCCTTTTCCCCAGGTTGAATAAACTTTGATACCCGGATTCTTCTTAATTACGTCAATGATATTTTCTGTATTATAAATCCTCTTGACTGAATTGTTGATAATTTTGGAATCAGAATATCCCTTTCCAATGACAAATTCCTTTAGCGTTTCATCAAGTTCAACAACTTGTATCATATCCATACAAGCAATCCCAAGTTTTTCAAGTTTATCAAAAAAATCTTTTGAGTTGGGATTTAATTCAGTTTGAAAAATTTCAGAAAGTAATTTCCAAGTTTGATTTCTATTTCTTCCATAAAAATATGGAACTGTCTCACCACCCTTGGGATTAAATGTCCCTAAGAAAAGATATTTAACCGGCCAATTAGGGATGAAAAATGAACTGTTTAATAATTGATGTTTAATTTTGATTTGAGCCATAACCAATTAATTTTTAATAGTTTATATTTAAAATTTTAAGAAAATTTCAAAAGCATTTATCTGCCCTTTCACGAACTATCATTTATTTGCATAATATTTTTGTAAAGTTATTCATTTTTTAATTAAATCCTAACCGTTTACCCGATTTTGTAGAATAATTCTCGGTGGTGCAATAATCCACTAACTCACTCATGGTGGGGCGGTTGCCGGTAAGCACTTCGTTGAGGGTGGCTTTACGCACAATATTATCAATCTGTCCGCCTGAAAAGGCAAAACGGTCAACCAGCGAGCCAATTTCGTCGGGTTGCAGCCATTCCATTTTCGATTGCCATATTTGTGTGAGGGCTTCGGCTGTAGGCTTTGTAAACTCCACTTTAAACATAAACCGGCGCTCGAATGCTTTATCCATATTGCCCACTAAGTTGGTGGTAGCAATGAGTATTCCCTCAAAGCTTTCCATCTCCTCGAGCAGGATGTTTTTCATGGCATTTACTGTCTCATCAAGCGATTGTTTTTTATTTTCCATGCGAGCACCTAACACTGCGTCGGCTTCGTTGAAAAGAAGTATGGGCGTAAGCGCACTGCGTTTACACTGCGCACGGTAGCTTTCGAACAATTTGCGCATCACCTTTTCGCTCTCGCCAAACCACATCGATTTGGTTTTGCTCGCATCCACCACATACAAATCGCGGCCGGTTTGCCGTGCAATTTGATATGCCGATTCGGTTTTTCCTGTGCCCGGAGTGCCGTAGAATATGGCGGTCAGTCCTTTTACCAATCCTTTTTCGGTCATGCGTTGCTGCATAGCCGTGAAATTTTCCTGCGCCAAAGCCTTGCTAAAAAATTGAATCCGTTCCTGAAGTTTCTCTTCAAAAAACAAATCTTTTACAGGAATATCGGTGTACGATTTGGTATCACGGGCTTTGAAACGGCTTTTTATATGCGTGGCATCATTTTCGAAAAGCAAATCGATGGATTTTTCGCTCAATTGCACAGCCAGTTCGTTGGCATAAGTTGCACCCATACTCACTACAAAGTCGCCGGTGCATAAAGGCGAAACTTCATCAACCAAACCGCGAATGGCTTTCATGCGCTCGGCGGCATCATCGTATATATCATCATAGGTTTTTTGTACTGAAGTACTTTTTCCTCCCCGCTTGATGTCATCGTACATTTCATAGAGCATAGTACGGTCTTCCACCGAAAGTTCCGAGGCCGACAGGTTTGCCACCGGAACAATATGCATATTCTGGTTTTCGGCTTCTTTTACCATTTCGAACAATATAAAAGTTGGAAACTTGTTATTGCTGCGCATGTCTATCAGGTCCGAAATGTAAGCGCAAAAGCTATACATATTGGATTGCACCAACAGCGCATTGGTGTCCAGCACTTTGTTTTCTAAAATGCATTTCAGCGCATCGCGGTTAATACTAATATTCGAATAGCTGTAACCACCCATAGTACGCCGACGACCCTCGGAATAATCGCACGAAATAATTCGTTTGTCCAGCATCTCGTTAATTTGATGCAGGTAAAGCGGAGCCGAATGTGGACGTAGCCCCAAATACTCAAACACTTGCCGTAACTCAAACTGAAAGCCATCGAAGTTAATCATGTAAATAGCTACAAACAGGTAAACCTGCTGCTCCGTAAAGTGAAGATAATCGATGAGCTGCTTAGTTTCAGGTTCAAGTTCTGCCAACACATCAGGGTTTAGTTTTGAATCCTCCAACCGAATACCTACTTTGTTGAGCACTTCCACTACATTGAAATTTAATTCTGTCTGATTCATATTGATTTGTTTTTGATTGTTACGAAGGAATTTGTATATTATTTTTTGGGGTGCAAAAAGTTGGCGGAGAAAATTGACTCTCTCCGGCAAATTTGCCTTATCGATACGTTTATCTATAATTAATTGAAATAGAATGTATTATGGATAAATGAAATTTTGTAAGAATTATTTATTTTTTTTTGAATACAAATAATATAACGAAAATTTGGATTACGCAAGTTTTTTAACAGTTATTTTTCATAAAACAGGAAAATAATCTGGAATGATTACGTAAACTTTTTTTATTCAGGTTTATCAGTTGTTCAATAGTGCATAATTATATGCTAAGACTTATTTATACACCCGCACATAATCCACTTCGTAGGTTATCGGAAATTTCCCATCGTCGGGCGTTCCACCGTTCGAACCTAATGCTAAATTCAGCAGCACATACATTGGCTCTGTGAAGGGATTGGAGCCGTCGGCATTTATCGTTTTGCTCAGCGAAGTTTCGTTGTAAAGCTCATCGTCCAAATACAGCCGAATTTCGGTCGAAGTCCAGTCCATGCGCCATACATGGTATTTCTGTGCCCATTTTTTATCTTTTGCGACCAACTCCGAAAGCGGTTTACGGTAATTGTCCCAAATAGGATTGTGACGACCTTTACCACCCCAGGCCACATTGGCAAGAACGGTTGCTTTGCCTTCGTGGCGGTAAAATTCCATCATGTCAATTTCGCCACATGCAGGCCATTCCTTACCCGAACCAAGCAGCCAGATGGCTGGCCACGAACCCATAGTGGTATCAATGCGGGCACGCACTTCGAAGCGACCATAGAGCCATTGCTTTTTGTTGGCTGTAGTAATGCTCGAAGCTGTATATCGAACAAATTCACGGTTTGTTCTCCAATCTTTGCTTTCGACGATATAGTTGGGATTTGGAAATTTTACACTTTTCCCCTCAATCAACAAACGACCATTGCTGCAATTGGCATTATCGCTTTGATACCATTGTAGTTCATTATTTCGTTTAAAGCCCTGCTCGTAGTTCCATATGGTTGAATCAGGTTTACCGGTATAATTAAATTCTTCGCTAAAAACCAATTTTTTACCATCCACTTTTTTGGGGATTTTTTTGCTAGGCTTGTAGGGATTGATACCGAAAGCAATAATGGGAAATATTAGAATAATAAAAGAAATGAGTTTTTTCATAAAGCATTCTTATATAACAAGTTATTGAAATACAATATTCATTAGTTTTTCAGTATAATCAACCAAATATAACGGTATATTCAGCAGTTCATCATCATATTTCAGATTTTTCATCGAATAACGAATTGAAATTGGTGGTTGATTTTTTTTTCTGTATTCCGATAAACTACGCGACCGCACACTTTCGGCAGACTTAACCTCAATCGGTATTAGTTTGTTCTTATAATCGATAACAAATTCAATCTCCGCCTGATTGCCTGATTTCCAATACACGGGTTCATAGCCAAATTGCCTTATTAGAGACGAAAGAACGAAATTTTCAGACAAAACACCTTTAAACTCAGTGAAAAGCAAATCGCCGTCGGTAACAATTGATGCATCGAGACGGAATAGCGTCCTTAAAATGCCAACATCATTCATATATAATTTGAAAGATGCATCGTCGCGATATGCATTTATCGGCAGTTTTATTGTTTCTGTTGCATAAATTTTATAAACCAAACCAGCTAAATGCAACCATTCAATTGCAGTATCATAATCCCGTGCACGCGCATTTTTTTCAAGCAGAGCGTATTTGAATTTTTTGTTTTCCTTAGCTAATTGTTCTTGTAAATTATTCCAAATAAGTCTCACTCTTGGAATATCTGACGCATCAATATGTTTCGAAAAATCGGCAGTATAGGCTGTATTAATTGAATTTAGGATGTAATCAACAGCCTTTGTTTCACCAGTCTCAATAAACCGTACAACAGCTTCGGGCATTCCGCCACACACATGATAACTCCGGTATTTATCTATCAACTTGGAATGAATCAGAGCGGGAATTTCTTCAATCTCATCTATACTATCCAACTGATTTGAAAGAATTGGCTCGGAGGCTTTTAAATACTCTTTAAAAGAAACCGGATATATTGTGAAAAAATCAACTTTACCAACCGGAAATGAGCTCCCCTGCCTTTTGAGAGCAACACCAAGCAGCGAACCTGCACAAACTACAAAATATTCAGGTGCATCTTCCTGAAAATATTTCAGAGAATTTAAAGCTTCGTTACATTCCTGAATTTCATCAAAAAAAATCAATGTTTTTGTAGGCTCAATTGCTACCGACTTTGAAATTTTTAAATACTGAATGATACGGTTAACATCTTTCGTTTTGCTAAAAAAATCTTTTAATTCCGGCTCACGCTCAAAATTAATTTCTACATAATTCTCAAAGAAATTCTTAGCAAAATAACGCAGTATCCAACTCTTTCCAACCTGACGTGCACCTTGCAGTACCAATGGTTTTCGATACCGGCTGTTTTTCCATGAAATTAAATCATTTATGGCATCTCTTTCTATATTCATTATTTATTAAGTATTAAAAATGTGCAAATATACACATTTTTGATACTAAAAAGTGGTATTTTTTCACGAAAATGGCATTTAAGCCAAATATTTAACTTTTCAAAGATAAACAGCCGATTATTCTAGTGTTATGTTAGTTTTGATATGACGTATATATTTATTATCTTTGCAGCAAAAACTGCATTATGGTACTATACACAATCAAGCTAAGTGAAACCGAAGTTTC
>CAZEVV010000206.1:0-5235 GCA_964515675.1 uncultured Paludibacter sp.
TACTAAATTTTCGTCCTTTGGGTACAAAGTCGTCTTCAAAACCATTTGTTGTAACAACATGCGGTTGCTTGTCGAGCAATTGTGTACATTCGCGTGCTGTAATGTCGCTTACGGTAGTAAAACAATCGCACAAATGCGCTGCTGCTTTTTCGGTCGAGTGTTTCGATACCATATTGAGCTCGTAGGCCATTTGATCGCCATTATATTCGTGCAAATAGTCGTACAAAGGCTTGTTGTTGCCCGATATGGAGCGGCCAATAGAAGTTGCATGCGTTGTGAAAACCGTTGCTATTGAAGGCACATATTTATTGATGTAAAAAGCGCCAAAGGTAGTCATCCACTCGTTAAAGTGTGCAATAATTTGAGTTTTTGGGCTCAGCTCGAAAAATTTATAATAACTTTCCATTACAATTCCGGTGGCATAACCAAACATCGACGACTCATCGTAATCGCCATATGCGGCAATCGAATTGACACCAGCCTGATGCCACATTTCGCCATAAATATCGTTTTTGCGTGCCATTACAGGCATAAAATCAACTAATATAGCAATGGGTTTTCCTGGAATTGTCCACCTACCAATACGTATTTTTAGTAAAGTATTGGCATATGTATATTGCGCTAAACCTTTGAGTAATTCGGGGTCTTCTTCGAAGTAGGGACATTTTGTACTTGCCCATACATCGGGGCCAATGAAAACGAGTTTATCGCCAAACTCTTTTTGAAGTGTTGCTGCACGGGTCGATAATACTGTGTAAATGCCGCCTACCATGTTGCAAACTTCCCAACTTGTTTCAAAAATATATTCTGGTTGTATCTTTTCTTCCATTTATTGTAAAATTAAAATCGTTGCAAAGTTAATGTTTTTTTTCAATATCCAAAATACTAATTATCAATGTGTATGCTTTTTACAAATAATGCCGATATTAATAAAAACTGCATTCGTAAGGCTTTTTAAATAAAAATCAGCTCCAAAACTTACAATGGTTTTGGAGCTGATAGTGTTACGTTTTTATGGCAATTTTGGATATTTAGCAAAATCGGGTTTTCGTTTTTCGAGAAATGCATTTTTGCCTTCGTGCGCTTCCTCGGTCATATAATACAGCATGGTTGCATTGCCTGCAAGTTCTTGTACACCTGCCATTCCGTCCATTTCGGCGTTCAAACCAGCTTTTATCATGCGCAATGCAAGCGGACTGTGATTCATCATTTCTTTGCACCATTTCACCGTTTCGTCTTCCAATTGCTCCAACGGCACAACGGTGTTCACTAGGCCCATTTCCAATGCTTCGGCTGCCGAATATTGGCGACAAAGGAACCATATTTCGCGCGCTTTTTTCTGCCCTACAATGCGTGCCAAATACGATGAGCCAAATCCTGCATCGAAGCTACCTACACGTGGACCTGTTTGTCCGAAAATGGCATTTTCGGATGCAATGGATAAGTCGCAAACCACATGCAGCACATGTCCACCACCTATGGCATAGCCATTTACCATTGCCACTACGGGCTTAGGCAACGAGCGAATCATTTTTTGCAAATCGAGTACATTGAGGCGTGGCACACCATCTTTGCCAATGTATCCGGCTATGTTTTTTACATTTTGGTCGCCACCTGCACAAAAAGCTTTGTCGCCTTCGCCTGTAAGAATTACTGTGGCAATGTCCTGACTTTCGCGGCAATACACCATTGCTTGTATGATTTCTTTAATGGTGTCGGGCGTAAATGCATTGCGATAGCGCGCACGATTGATTGTAATTTTTGCAATACCTTCGAAATATTCAAATTTTATTTCTTCAAATTCTTTGATGGTTGTCCACTGTCTCATATCTATATGTTTTTTTACTATTTAATTCTTTTTATTTCAGTTTGTTATAAAATAATGAAAACTACATTGTGCTTTTCGAATTGTTTTTCAGGTTTTTGAAATATCCGCTGTAATTATCGGTGTTGATATCGGCATCGGTAAATATTTCGAGCACTGTGCATGTTTTGCTTTCGAAAAGCTCTTGTAAACTGCTATCAAGTGTTTCAAAATTGTTACATGCAATGTAATTCACACCATGTGCTTTAAGCAGAAGTTCGATTCTTGTGTAGGTGGGTGTTGTGAAAAAATCGATACTTTGCTCCATAAGTGCTTTGTCGCCAATGAATCGGAATATATTTCCGCCATTGTTGTTGAGCACAATTATTTTAAAATTTGGCACCTCAAGATTGTTCCAAAATGCATTGCTATCGTAAATAAACGACACATCGCCGCTCAATAAAAGTGTTGGCGACTTAGCGGCATAGGCAAAACCAATGGCTGTTGAGTTACTGCCATCGATGCCCGAAGTGCCTCTGTTGCAGTAAAAAGCAATATCGGTACGAGCCGCAAAAAGTTGTGTCCAACGCACTGCTGTACTATTGGCCAAATGCAAATTGTAGTGCGATGGCAATGTTTTCAAAATTCGAGCAACGGCTGTCATGTCCGAAAGTTCGTTTTTGTTTACAAAATGCTCGTGCAATGCATTGGCTTTCAGCATTTGTGTTGCAAATTGCCTATTGTATGTGCTTTGTGGGTTAGTACTTGGCATTTTGCTCAACACTTCGCAAGCATCGGCAGTAATTACCTTTGTCAAGCTTCGATAAGTATCGATATAGGGCATAGCTGCATGAAATTGCCATTGCTCTGCTGTTTTATTCTCACGAAGAAATAATTTCAATTGCTTGCAAATGAGCGATGTGCCTATTGTTATAAGTAAATTGGGACGGAAGTATTTTTGTTCATCAGCATTGAGTGATGCAAAAAATGTTTCGGGTTGTGTAATAATTCCTTCGCCGCTTATGTTCGATATGTTTTCGGCCAACACAACGCAGTCGGTGTGCATTGCCAAACTTTGTGCTAGCTTTTGCAATTTTGCATTGGGTTTCGAAACACCAAAAACAATCAGTTTTCGCACACTTTTATTCCAAATGTTTTGCAATTCGTGCAAAGCGCTTTCGGTGAGTGTGTTTTGTGTTGATACAGTGCGTATTATGCGGTCGACATTGTGTTTTTCGGGCAATGCACTGTAAATGGGTTCGCGCAAGGGCACATTGATATGCACGGGGCCACACGGAAAATTTTGTGCTGTATCGATGGCAGCCGACACTTGACGATTGCAAAATGTCAAGTCGGTTTCGTTGCTTGTTTCGATGGGTAAATCGAACGACGCTTTAATGTAATTATTGAAAATTCCTGTTTGACGAAGTGTTTGTCCATCAGCCTGATCCACCCATTCGGCTGGTCGGTCGGCGGTAATTACCACGAGCGGTATGTTTTGGTAATATGCTTCGGCTATTGCTGGCGCATAATTGAGCGCTGCTGTGCCCGAAGTGCAAATAATAGCAACTGCTTTGCCACTTTGTAGGCTCATGCCTAGTGCAATATATGCTGCCGAACGTTCGTCGGCAATGCTTATGCATTCTATTTCGGGATGTTCGACAAATGCAAAAATAAGCGGTGCATTGCGCGAACCAGGCGAAATAATAGCAGTGCGCACATTGTGTTGTACGCAAATTTCGGCCATGTTTTTTATTCCTTGTCGGAAATGATGCATATTATTTTATGTTTTTACAAATTATTCGTTTAAAAAAATCAAACCAAAAACCGTTTCAAAGTGAGTAGCTTATTTTCGGTTTCGTGCCATTCTTTGTCGGGGTCGGAGTTGGCGGTTATGCCAGCGCCTGCATATAACACACAGTAATTGTTAAACAATTGCATGCATCTTAAGTTTACATAAAGCGATGTTTTTTTGTTTATATTGAGCAAACCCAAATAACCACTGTAGTAGCTACGATTGTGTTTTTCGTGTTGGCGGATAAATGCAATGGCTTTTTCTTTTTCCATGCCAGCAATTGATGGGGTAGGGTGCAAGGCCGTAATGAATGGGTCGATGGGCAAAGTACTCTCGAAACTAAATTTTGTGAGCAAGTGCATTAAATTGCCTGCTTTAAAGCTCTCGGGTCCGCACATTTCGATGTTCGAAACATTGAGTTTTTGCAATTGCTTGACAATGAAATCGCTCACAATTTTTTGCTCGTCGTATTCTTTTTCCGACCAAACAACCGTATTGTTGTGTTGTATGGCCTGTGTGCCAGCCAACGATACTGTGTTGTAGTTGTGTTCGTTTTTTAGCAAAAGTGGCTCGGGACTAGCGCCTATCCAGCATTGTTGTTGATGCTGAAATAAATAAACCATTGCACGCGAGTAGTTTTCGAGTAAAGTGAAATAAAAACTGCTTGCTTCAAAGTTTTTTGGCAAAGCTTCGACACGTGTTTTCGAAATTACAACTTTTTCGAGCTTTTTTGCCTTGATTGTTTCAATGGCATGTGCTACATTTTGCGTGTAAGCTTCGTAAGTTGTTGTAGTATTGTTGTTTGTGTTCGCTGTTGTTTGTTCACTTTTTGCATTTGCCAATTCAATCAATAATGCTTCGTCAAAATCATCGTTGATAATAATTGCATCGGGCTCTATCAAAAGTTTTTTATTAAATTCATCTTCAAAAAATGGGGCAAACACAAAGCCACTTTCGTTGGCAAGCAAATTGCCGAAATTCAGCGTTTTCTTTTCAGTTTTATGCTGAATGTAGGTATTTACTTCCTGGCTGTCGGGCAAGCGAAAGCTTACAAAAGCAATTTCTTTTGCAATACAAATATCTATGAGTTTTTTTAATTTCGAAAAATTAGTCATTTAATTTTGAGTATTGAATCGCCGTTCAGCATGAATGTATTAAAAGTATACGCAATATTTATTTAAATGCAATAATTCGGTTTGTTAACCTACAAATGGAAAGAATTTTATCGCTTTTGTCTTTAATTTTTATATCCCAAACATGTGTGCCTTTCCCCTGGTGCAAAATTGTGGCAAGTGCAGTTACCATGTTATCGTCGGTGGTTGCTACGTGGCTGCCACTGATATCTACCCCAAGCACAGCATACTTTTGGTTGTCGACCAATGTCATTGAGCCACCACCACCAGCGGTTTCGGCCAGTGCCATTATTGCACCACCATGCAAACGACCCATGTGCTGCACCGTGCGTTGGTCGATAGGCATAGTGGCTTTTACGTAGCCTTCGCCAATTTCGGTAAACACAATGCCCAAATGCTCTACCATCGAGTTTTTGCACAATATGTTGAGTTATTCTGTAGTCATATTTTTAAAAATGAAGAATGAAGAATGAAGAATGAAAAATGAAAAAACCAAATTCAAT
>CAZEVV010000207.1:0-5229 GCA_964515675.1 uncultured Paludibacter sp.
GCCCCTCCCTCCTACGTCATGTTTACCTCATGAAGTATGAGGGAGGAGGTAAACGACTCAAGGGGGAGTAAAGTGTGCGATGTTGAAGCATTTTTAATTAAAATATTCATTTTATTAAACCGTTTTTTGCACAAGTTACAATGATTATTTAAAAGAATTATTTTACACGAAAACAGAAATCTATTTAACGCAATAAATGCTGAGTAAATTAAGATTCAGTCATATGTTTCTGCATTTTTTACACATTAAAAATACAGAAACAACATTTAGCAAAAAATATTAATACTACAAAAAACACAAACTACTTAGGATTATTAAATTTAAAACATTCAATATGGATTGGTTAATTTCATTGTTCAACAACGAGGGCATTGCGCATACTATTTTGATATACGCAATGGTAATTTCGTTGGGGGTATTAATTGGTAAAGTAAAATTTTTCGGTATCTCGCTCGGTGTTACCTTTGTACTGTTTGTGGGTATATTGGTAGGGCACTTAGGGTTTAGTGTAAACCACGAAATTTTACATTTCATTCGTGAGTTTGGACTAATACTTTTTATCTACTCCATTGGTTTACAGGTGGGGCCAGGATTTTTCTCTTCGTTCAAAAAAGGAGGCATGCAACAAAATTTCCTAGCGGCATCGGTTGTTTTACTGGGCGCTGCTACTACAATAGCCATATACTTTTTACTGCAAGGACGCATAGAAATGCCCATGTTGGTGGGCGTTATGTCGGGGGCAATTACCAATACTCCCGGACTAGGAGCCGCGCAAGAAGCGCTTCGTCAGCTTTTTGAAGCAGGAAAAATTACCGAAATTCCGCAAATAGCTTTGGGTTATGCTGTGGCCTATCCCTTAGGTGTAACAGGCATTATTTTGGCCTTGGTTTTGGTGCGCGTATTATTTAAAATAAACCTGAAAAACGAAACCGAAACACTTTACAAAGCCAACGACCATAAAACCGAAATTGCAACAAAAATTACAGTTGTAGCGCAAACAAAAGCAGTGTGCGGAAAGAGCGTGGCACACGTAAAACGCTTGCTCGACCGACAGTTTGTGGTGTCGCGCCTTATGAGCAATGGCGAATTTGTAGTGCCTAATGGTGCAACAAAAATAAACAAAGGCGACACTTTAATGATTATCACCACCGAGGCCGATGCGCAAGACATAGTTGATGTGGTAGGAGAAAAGGCCGATTACGATTGGAAAGAATCGGAAGAAAAGATGATTTCGAAACGCATTGTAATTACACGCGATATAATTAATGGCAAAACTATTGGTTCGCTAAAATTGCGCAACTTAAACGTAAATGTTACGCGCATTGTGCGTGCAGGCATGGACCTCATTGCCAACGATAATATTGTGTTGCAAGTGGGCGACCGTGTTATAGTGGTGGGCTCGCCCGATGCCGTTTTACGCGTTGAGAAAACCTTGGGTAACTCACTCAAAAGCCTCGACGAGCCTCACTTAATCACTTTATTTGTGGGTATATTTCTGGGTATTATTTTGGGTAGTTTGCCTATGTTTATTCCCGGCATGCCTATGCCCGTAAAGTTAGGCTTGGCTGGCGGACCATTGGTAGTAGCTATTCTTATTGGTAGGTTTGGTTTTAAAATGCGCCTTATAACCTACACCACACAAAGCGCCAACCTCATGTTGCGCGAAATAGGTATCACGCTCTTCCTTGCCAGTGTAGGCATTGCGTCGGGCGATAAATTTATTGACACAGTAGTTTCGGCCGATGGCTTGCTTTGGATAGCTAGTGGCTTTGTAATTACCATATTGCCGCTACTCATAGTGGGTTTTGTGGGACGAAAATTTATAAAAATTAATTATTTTACCCTCATGGGACTTTTGGCTGGTAGCTGCACCGACCCTCCTGCCCTTGCCTATGCCAATGCAACAGCGGGCAACGATGCGCCAGCCGTAGCTTATTCAACTGTTTATCCGCTCACCATGTTTTTAAGGGTGATAATTGCACAAATACTGATATTGGCGTTTTTGTAATAAAATCCTACGGGGTTTTTCAAATCAAAAATCAAAACGCACAAATGTTGTCTTTCGTTGAAAGTTAACATTTGTGCGTTTTGGCATCAAAATAGGGGTTGCTGAAAAATTCAAAAAAATAATTTATCACAAATATAAAATATAACCAAGACCATGAAATGCGATTTAATAGGACGCGGATAAAACGGAATGAGCAGATTTTAAAACGGATAAGAAATTTACTTTGTAAATTGATTTGAGGTGCAACAATCTGAAAATCATATCGCACCAAAGGTGAGGTTAAAATCCGTAATAATAATTGCCTGCAGCAGGCAAATCCGCCAATTCAGTTTATCCCGACTAGTCGGTACGTCGAAATACTCAGTCCGCGTTTCTATTCTTTTCTGATTTATTGATAGAATTAATTAAAAACTTTCACAAAATTAATTTTGATTTGACCCGCAACATAAATCACATGCAAGGATTTTAACTAAATACCAATCAAGCCGCTAGCGCGGATTTATCTCCCGTTGGTTGCTGACCGTTGGTTGCAATCCGTGCTACGATTTAATGGCACAGTTTTAATGTTCAACATTTTTATTACCTTAGGTGTTTTTCAGCAAGCCCAAACATAAAGCTTTCTCATAAGAGACTAATTATACCCCCCACTCAAATCTTACGAAAAATGCTCAAAGCTAGGCTGGATCCACATCTAAACTAATTCGGAGTGCTTTGAAGCGTTCGTCGGTTTGCAGTTGCATAATGAGATGAGCGAGAATTTCTTTGGCTTTGGCTGGCGATGCTTCGTTTTCGATTTTGAGCGTTATTTGTTTTATAAAATAATTCATGATACGCGAAACGGGCGGATCGACAGGACCAAGTACGCGCGGACCAAAGGTGGCACGCATGTTTTGCCCGAGTTCAAAAGCTGCCTGTTTAGCAATGCGTGCATCTTTATGTTGTATATTTACAACTATCATTCTGAAATATGGCGGGTATCGGAATGCCTTGCGCTCGGCACATTGTGTTTTGTACATGGCTGCAAAGTCGTTGCGCAACACCTGGCCAATCACAGGATGATCGGGGGTGGTGGTTTGCAAAATTACCAACCCCTGTTTGTGTTTTCGGCCAGCGCGACCACTCACTTGTGCCATAAGCTGAAAAGCTCTTTCGTGCGAACGAAAGTCGGGGAAATTGAGCATATTGTCGGCATTAAGTATGCCCACCAACGACACATAGCTGAAATCGAGCCCTTTGGTAACCATTTGTGTGCCAATAAGAATGTCGGCTTTGTGCTGTTCGAAGTCCGAAAGTATTTTCTCGTAAGCTTTTTTGCTGCGTGTAGTGTCCATATCCATACGCAAAACACGAGCATCGGGGTACAGTTTTTTAATCTCGTCTTCAATTTTTTCGGTACCAAAACCTTTGCTCGCCAAGTTGGGCGTTTTGCATGCAGGACACACATCGGGTATGGGTCTACTATAGCCGCAATAATGGCAGTTGAGCGTATTGAATACCTTGTGCACTGTGAGGCTCACATCGCAATTTTCGCACTTTGGCACCAGGCTACAGGCTTTGCACTCTAAATAAGGTGCGTAGCCACGACGATTCTGAAAAAGTATCACCTGCTCTTTGTTGGCGAGCGCTTTTGTGATTTCGTCGAGTAAGGCATCGCTAAAATGCCCATTCATGCGTTTTTTGTGGTAGGCATCGCGCGTGTCAACCACTTTAATGTTGGGCAAAAGCATGTCCTCGTGACGCGTAAAAAGCTCCACCAAGCCATATTTCCCAATTTCGACATTGTAATAACTCTCGATAGAAGGTGTTGCAGTGCCGAGCAATGTTTTGGCAGCGTGCATATTGGCTAACACTATGGCCGCATTGCGTGCGTTGTAGCGGGGCGCGGGGTCGTATTGCTTAAAACTGGTTTCGTGCTCCTCGTCGACAATAATGAGGCCTAGTTTGCGAAAAGGCAAAAACACCGATGAGCGCACGCCAATAATCAGATCGTAGCCTTTGTCGGTAAGCACTTTGTTCCATATTTCCACTCGCTCAGCATCCGAAAAACGCGAGTGATACACGCCCACTCGGTTGCCAAACACCTTTTTCAGTCGGCTGGTGAGTTGTGTGGTGAGTGCAATTTCGGGCACTAAAAAAAGCACCTGCTTGCCCTCGCTTAACGCTTTGCTTATGAGGTGAATATAAATTTCGGTTTTACCGCTCGAAGTTACACCATGCAACAAAACCACGGGTTTTTCGAGAAAACTCCTTTCAATTTCGTTGTAAGCTTTGTTCTGGTATTCGTTCAGCTCGTATTTATCTTCTGTTTTTACGGCTTTAATATCGATACGGTCAATTTGTCGGTATTCCAATTCGAAAATACCTTTATCTATCATGCCATTGAGTACAGCTAAATTGCTATTGCAAGCTTCGAGAAAAACTTTGCGCACAAGCAGTGTGGGGGTTTTAGTTTGTAGGCATTTGGTGAGTTCAATGTATTTCATGAGCATGGCCAACTGCTTTTTAGCTCTTGATAAATCGTCGAAAATCTGGCGTAGATTTTCTTCAACCAAGGCATTTGCACTAATTTTCACGCACACTTCAACCTTAGGTTTATATTTCTGATTTACTTCTTCGTTGATAAAAATAGCATTTTTGTCGAGCAACTTATTGATAATGGGCATTATATTTTTTATTTCACTCGTTTTGCTCAAAGCATCCACAGGCATGGCTTTGCCTTCCGAGAGTATGTCGAGTATGCATTGCTCGCGTTCGCTCAGTACGGCCTCGGCTTCGAAGTCGGGATTGATGGTTACTTGCGTTTCGCTTTCGAGTTTGAGCCCAGCGGGAATGGCTGCCTGATACACTTCGCCCATGTGTGCCTGATAATATGAAGCTATCCACTCCCAAAATTTCATTTGTGGGTGACGAATTATGGGGTGCGCATCGAGCAAACAAATTATTTCTTTCAGCTCGTAGGGCAATTCGGGCTTGTGCGTGTGTATGATGGATATGATGCCCGTGTACATTTTCTTTTTGCCAAACGGCACCACTACGCGCATGCCAATTTGCAAATTGCCACACATTTCGCTTGGCACTATATAGCTAAAGTCAGCGCCCAATGGCAATGGGAGAATTACACTTATATACTTCATTTGTTTAAAATTAGCTCCCTAGGCCCAAGACCTCTCCACAACCCTCTCCACAGGAGAGGGTGAAAGAAGGGGGAAGAGAGAGTTGGT
>CAZEVV010000208.1:0-5220 GCA_964515675.1 uncultured Paludibacter sp.
ATTCGCTTATTACCACCACTCGGATTATCGAAAAACGACGCCAAATATTTTGTTGAGCAATTCAAAGAAGTATTGGGCCAGAAATAATATAAAAAAAAACACAAGCATTGAGTCAGTAATTTTATATTGCTGACTCAATTTCTGTCTTTACACCATCATACATACACACTGAAAAAACACACAAAAAAACATGAGACTAAAAATATTAATTTTACTGCTCGCAATTCCATTATTAATAATTGCACAATCGCAAAAAGACAAAATAACACTCACAACCGGTGAGGTTTATTTGGGAAAAATCGTTTTTCAGAACGAAACTATGCTCGTAATTCGCACCGACGATGGCGCCCGATTTCAGTTTCAGCAATCGCAAATAAGCAAACAAGAACTTGTTGATGAAGCCACTGAAACACCTTCGGGAACTACTGAAGAGCGATATGACAGTAATTTCAGGCTAATGCCCAACATACAAATTGGGGTAAATAATGCAAAATTCAAATTTGCATCGGCCATAAGCAGTGAATTTTCGTTGGCCATGGGAATAAATAATTTCTCAGGCAAAAATTGGTTTTTGGGTGGTGGTGTAGGTTTGTTCAATCTATTCGACCCAACGAGCAACGATACTGAAAACTTTTTACCAATATTCGTTCGCACACAAGCAAATTTTGGCGACAAACAAAGTGCTATGTTTTGGGGCATCGATGCAGGCTATCATTTTTCGTTAAACCCCAACTATGCAGGAGGAATTTACAGTAAAATATCGTTGGGTTATAGTCAAAAAATTTCAGAACGCACAAATCTTAACATCTCATTATCAGGCGCTATTCGCAATATTGAAACACAATTGACCGAAACGCGCAACAACATAAACTACGTATATACAGGCAATTCAAACATTGTAGGATTAGGTTTAAATATTGGCTTGTCGTTTTAATACAAATCAAAATATTTCAAAACAATGAAAGTATTTAGCATCAATGTATTGGACAATACAAAAAAAAACACTATCTTTGCAGCGCTTTAAAAATATCATTATTATAAATTTTAAAAAGTTAGTAAACAGTATGTTAAATCATTATGAAACCGTTTTCATTTTAACTCCCGTTTTGTCTGACGTACAGATGAAGGAAGCGGTAGAAAAGTTCAAAGGCATCTTGACAGCTGCCGGCGCAACTATCACAAATGAAGAAAACTGGGGCTTACGCAAATTGGCTTACCCCATTCAAAAGAAATCAACAGGTTTTTACTCGTTGCTTCAATTCGATGCCGACCCTGCAGTAATTGCGACATTGGAACTTCAATTCCGTCGTGATGAGCGTGTATTGCGTTTCTTATCGTTCCGTTTGGATAAATATGCTTACGAGTACGCAGAAAAAAGAAAGAGTGTTAAATCAAAAGAAGTAAAGGAGAACTAAGAACATGGCAGCAAATAACGGAGAAATTAGATATTTAACCCCACCAACAGTGGATGTTAAAAAGAAAAAATACTGTCGTTTCAAAAAAAGCGGTATTAGATTTATTGATTACAAAGACCCTGAGTTTTTGAAAAAATTCTTGAACGAACAAGGAAAAATTCTTCCACGTCGTCTTACCGGCACTTCGTTGAAATTTCAACGCAAAGTAGCTCAAGCAGTTAAAAGAGCACGCCATATTGCGTTGCTTCCTTATGTAACCGATATGATGAAATAATTAACAAGGAGGAAAAAACATGGAAATTATATTAAAAGAAGATGTAATCAACTTAGGTTACAAAGGCGATATTTTGAAAGTGAAAGACGGTTATGGCCGCAACTTTCTAATCCCTACAAAAAAAGCTGTTTTGGCTACTCCATCGGCAAAAAAAATGTTGGCTGAAGATTTGAAACAACGCGCACACAAATTGGAGCGTATCAAAAACGAAGCTATCGAATTGGCCGAAAAAGTGAAAGAAATTACACTTACTATCGGAGCTAAAACAAGTTCAACAGGTAAAATTTTTGGTGCAGTGGGTCCTATTCAAGTGGCCGAAGCTTTCGAAAAAGCAGGTTTTACTGTTGATCGCAAAGTTATCGTTATCAAAGATGCTGTAAAAGAAATTGGTTCGTACACAGCAACACTTAAACTTCACCGCGAAGTGAGTGTAGACGTTGCTTTTGAAGTAGTTGCTGAATAATACTTTCTAGTAAATTCAAAGTCGATAAGAAAAACCGGTAGTTGCATTTTGCAGCTATCGGTTTTTTGCGTTATTAAAACACCAAATAATTTACAATTTTGATATTTGATATTTGATATTCTCAATTCCTGACCACTATCATTATCGACAAAAAAAACAGTTTGTATTCGCATTAATAACATTTACCTAACCCTACAACACACAAACCCTATCGTTAAAAAACACAAAAAGAAATACTTTGAAACACAAACATCAAAATATTGTTCGTAGTTTTGCGAACAACAAACAAAACATTTTTATGACTGGTAAAAATTACAATTTAGATACGGAACAAATTGCACGATTTGCAAAAGCAATGGGGCATCCGGCACGCATCACTATTTTAAATTATTTAGCATCGCTCAACTGTTGCTATTTTGGCGATATACACAACGAATTACCCATAGCAAAAGCAACAGTTTCGCAACATTTGAAAGAATTAAAAGATGCTGGTTTAATACAGGGAGAAATTGAAATGCCCAAAGTAAAATATTGCATTAATCGCGATAACTGGGAAAAAGCACAAGCATATTTCGCTTTGTTTTTCGAACAAAAAGAGACAAAAAAAACATGCTGCAATCAATAAATTTAATCAATAAATAAAAAGTATTATGGATATTAAAGTTTTAGGCCCAGGCTGCCCAAATTGCAAAACACTCGAAAAAGCGGTTATCGAAGCCGTAAAAGACCTTCAAATCGATGCACAAGTATCGAAAGTTGATGACATTATGGAAATAATGCAATATGGTGTAATGAAAACACCAGCATTGGTAATTGATGGTAAAGTTGTGGTAAAAGGCATGGTACCATCGATGGCCGAAATAAAAAGCTTATTAACACTAAAAAGATAAATATTGATGAAAAAACTATTGTGCATATTTGCAGCTACCATTTTACTAGTAGCTTGCGGCGAGAAAAAAGCTGATAGCAGCACATCGACATTGAATAGTGTATTGGACGAAAAAACGGTAAACGTAGTTTATTTCCATGGAAAACAACGCTGCAAAACATGTTTAAACATACAAGAGATTGCAAAAAACACAGTAGCAGAGCAATTTGCGGGCAACGAAAATGTAAAATTCGTAGAAATTGATTTTTCAGAAAAAGCGAACGAAGCAATGGCCGAAAAATACGAAGTGGCATGGAGCAGCTTGATTATTGTAAAAGGCGAAAAGTATGAAAACATGACTGATGAAGCATTTAGCAAAGCCAACAATGATGCAGCAGGATTAAGCTCGTCGATTGCTCAGAAAATAAATGAATACATTAGCTTATAACTTCAAAATTATTACGAAATGAATAAAATTAAATCTATCGCATTGCTGTTATTATTCACGACACTCAGCACAGTAGTTTCGGCACAAAAATACGAGATGATACTTTTTAGTGGCGACTATCATTGCTGTCAGGCCGATTTGTGGGAAACATTCGAAAAAACAGTTGCTGAAATAGCCAAAAAGAGCATAAAAAACAAAAACTTCGAATTTCGGATAGTGAAAGTTTCAGATAAAAGCAAAAAGCAACTTATTGATGCTTTGGGCGGTGAGCCACAAAAACTGATACTACGCGACATACAGTCGCCCAACAAAGTGATTGACATGTCGGAATTTGCGAGAGCATTTTTGCGCAACAACGACCGCACAGCGTTCGAAAAAGCAATTAAAGAAAAATTCAATGAAATAAGAAAATAGACAATGGATTTTTTACAAGATTTCGCTAACAGCACACAACTGCCCATTATAAGTGCATTAATTTTGGGATTAATGACAGCCATTAGCCCATGCCCCTTGGCCACCAACATCACAGCCATAGGTTTTATTAGCAAGGATTTGCAAAACAGACGAAAAATTTTTGTTAGCGGATTGATGTACACTTTGGGGCGTGTAGTTTCGTACACGGTACTTGGCGTAATACTTATCGCATTGCTTAACGAAGGTGGAAGTGTTTTTAAAATTCAAAAAACGCTGAGTCAATATGGAGGCTATTTTTTAGGACCGATATTGATATTGATAGGCATTTTTATGTTCGATATTGTAAAAATAAACTTTTCGCTTTTCAAAAACCAATCGGATAAACTCGAAGCACGTGCCCAAAAAGGTGGCTATTGGAGTTCGTTTGTTATCGGCTTAATTTTCGCTCTCGCATTTTGTCCGTACAGTGGGATATTGTACTTTGGAGGCCTCATACCTTTATCGGTAGCCAGCACAGGCGGACATTTTTTGCCAGTAATTTTTGCAATAGCCACAGGCCTCCCTGTAATAATTGTTGCTTGGCTGCTAGCATTTAGCATATCGAGCTTGGGCAGTTTCTATAACAAAATGAAAATCTTCGAATATTGGTTTCGTCGTGTGGTTGCAGTGGCATTTATACTTGCTGGTTTGTATTATGTATATACATTTTACTTATAGCTATACATCCCCTACTTTTAATGTCATAAAACAATAAAAAATGGCAGAAGATTTTGGTTGAAATCAATCAACATCATTCATCCTTCACTTTTCATTTTTCATTTTTCATTTTTCATTTTTAAATAACAAACATGTTTGAATTAAAAAAGGAATTAAAAATTCTAGTGTCGATAACAGTAGTTTTTTTAGCAATATTTTTTCTACCTATCGAAAGTGCGACATTCAACACTGCTGTTGTAGCTACGTTCGACTTGGCCAAATGGTATGCGCAGGAACACGTAATTTTGTGCCTTTTGCCAGCATTTCTTATTGCAGGTGTAATATCGGTATTTGTTAGTCAGGCCTCGGTAATAAAATACTTTGGCGCCAAAGCAAAACGTTGGGTGGCCTACACGGTGGCAGCAGTTTCGGGAACAATTTTGGCGGTGTGTTCGTGCACCATTCTACCATTGTTTTCGAGCATTCACAAACGTGGTGCAGGCCTTGGGCCAGCAGTAGCCTTTTTATATTCGGGGCCAGCAATAAATATTTTAGCAATTATTCTCACAGCGCGAATTTTGGGCTTCGAACTTGGTGTTGCACGATTTGTTGGGGCAGTTGTTTTTAGCATAATTATTGGCC
>CAZEVV010000209.1:0-2666 GCA_964515675.1 uncultured Paludibacter sp.
TATTTGTAGGTTGCTCAATATCATCTCATCGCTTTGCGACTGATGCTGACAGGTCGATTTTAATGTTGCAATGTCTTTTTCGATATGGTCTACAAATTTACCCAAATTCAAACGCGGACGTGCAGGTACTGTAAGTGCTACAAGCACACCTGCTATTGATGGATGAATGCCCGATTGCAAGAAAAGGTACCATACCACAACGCCCACAACGCCATAAAACGATTTGTGGTTAACACTCAGTTTATTACCTGCCAGCAATATCAGCAAAGCCAGCAGCGCAAGCCCTAAATATACCAACGATTCGGTGCTGAAATTGCTGTAAAACATTGCAATCACCACTATCCCGCCAATATCGTCGGCAATGGCAAGTGCAAGCAAGAATATTTTCAACGAAAGCGGCACTCTTTTGCCCAATAAGCCCAGCACTGCCAACGAAAACGCAATGTCTGTTGCCATTGGTATAGCCATTCCTTTTAGCTCTTCGGCATTAAAACCTTGTATTTGTGCCGTAATGTAGAAAAATAATACAGGCATAACCATACCGCCAATAGCAGCAATTATGGGTAAAATGGCCTGGCGAAACGACGATAGCTCGCCCACCAATATTTCGCGTTTAATTTCCAATCCTACCGAGAAAAAGAAAATAGCCATGATGCCATCATTTATCAGTTCGAGCAAGGTGAGTGGATGCCCCGAGTGATTGAGCAAATTAAAATGCTCAGTGCCCAGAAAAAACTCAACATGCCACAACGATGCATACCATTCGCCATAGCGCGAGTTTGCCAATATTATGGTAATTACCGACACCAACATCAACAACATACCCGGATTTACAAAACGGTGCAAGTGCTCCGCCGTTCGATAATACCATGTAAAATTTTTGTTTTTAAAATGACTATCCATTGTTGTATATTTTTACCTCTCCCTAGCCCTCTCCGAAGGAGAGGGAACGAGCGTTGATTAAATTTATATGCTGTATTCTAGCTTGTTAATAATTACTTCTTCAAATCTTCAAATCAAATCTTCAAATTTGTCTTCAATCCCGATAGTGATTTGTAACAATCTTCAAATCCTTCAAATCCTTCAAATCTTTCAAATCTTTCAAATCTTTCAAATTTATCTTTAAATTTAAACCTCCTTCAATCCCGATAGCGATTAGGACCAATCTTCAAATCTTCAAATCCTTCAAATCTTCAAATCCTTCCAATCTTCAAATCCTTCAAATCTTCAAATCCTTCCAATCTTCAAATCCTTCCAATCTTCAAATTTGTATTCAAATCCTTCAAATCTTCAATAATCCTAAATAAACAACTACCCCTGCAACATATCCGAGTAGTGCCAACCAGCTAATTTTTTTTACATACCAAAAGAATGATATTTTCTCCATGCCCATGGCTGCCACGCCCGCTGCCGACCCAATAATGAGTATGCTACCGCCTGTGCCAGCGCAAAAAGCCAACAACTCCCACATGTAATGATCCATAGGGTATTGCGCCAAACTATACATGCCTTGTGCTGCTGCCACCAATGGCACATTGTCCACTATCGACGAAAGTATACCTATCGAAAAAACAATTAGTTTTATGTCGCCCAATGTCTCGTTCATTTTGGTTGCCATTATGTTGAGTGCCCCCGACGATTCGAGCGCTGCAACGGCCATCAATATCCCCAAGAAAAACAAAATACTTGTCATGTCCACCTTTTTGAGGGCATAAATTAGTGTTCGTTTTTCAATTTCTTCCTCACTTTTTCGTCTTTGCATAAATTCGGTTACTACCCAAAGTACGCCCAAGCCCAGCAATATGCCCATAAATGGTGGCAAGTGCGTAAAGTATTTAAATACAGGCACCGAAATTAGCGAAAGTATACCGAGTGCCAAAATATTTTTCTTCTGTATTTTGGTGGGCAATTTTCGGTTGGGCAATGCTTCAAGTGTTTCGGCAGGTGCATAACTGCCTTTTAGTGTGAGCGATACTGCAATGAGTGGAACAATGAGCGCTACCAAACTTGGTACAAAAAGCTTTGTCATTATGTTGGCCGTTGTTATTTGTCCGCCTATCCACAGCATGGTGGTGGTTACGTCGCCAATGGGTGTCCATGCACCGCCGGCATTGGCAGCAATAATTATTATTCCCACAAAAAGCATACGGTCCTGCTTGTCGAAAACCAATTTCCGAAGCAAACTCACCATGATAATGGTCGTTGTAAGGTTGTCGAGTATGGCCGACATAAAAAAGGTAAGAAAGCCAATAATCCACAAAAGGCGGCGTTTGTCACGTTGCTTTATCCGGTCGGTAATAATGTCGAAACCATCATTGGCATCTATCAGCTCAATAATGGTCATTGCACCCAACAGAAAAAATAAGATACTCGACACATCGCCCAAATGTTCAATTAACTGAAAGTTCAGCTCCGTTTTGTCGGGGTTGAAATGAGCATAAATAACCCAACACAGTACGCCTGTAATTAATGCAGGTGCTGTTTTGTTGATTTTGGTTGTATGTTCCATCGTAATCAGAACATAACCCACAACGAATACAGTAAGTAAAATACCTAACATAAATATTTATTTTAAAAAATTCTCACAACCTATACCTATACTGTTTTTCTTTCGATGCAAACATTGCCGAAAGAAATCAACGGTAAAAAACACTGTGTCGCAAAAA
>CAZEVV010000209.1:2766-5177 GCA_964515675.1 uncultured Paludibacter sp.
TCGATGCAAACATTGCCGAAAGAAATCAACGGTAAAAAACACTGTGTCGCAAAAATAGAGTCGAAGTATATAATCTTCAATCCCGATAGCAATCGGGACAAATCTTCACATGTCTCCAATCTGGACAAATCTTCAAATGTCTCCAATCTTCAAACCTCTCAAATTCTCCAATCTTCAAACCTCTCCAATCTTCAAATTTTTTCCAATCTTCCAATCTTCAAATTTTTTCAAATCTTCCAATCTTCAAATTTTTTCAAATCTATAAATCTCTATTTGTACGAAATTTCTTAAAACAGAAAAAAGGATGCTTAGGGCATCCTCTTTAGAGTTTGTCAGTTTTTTAGTCTAACTTTAGCACGGCTAAAAATGCTTTTTGGGGCACTTCCACATTACCAATTTGTTTCATGCGTTTTTTGCCCTTTTTTTGTTTCTCGAGCAGCTTGCGTTTACGCGATATGTCGCCACCATAACATTTGGCTGTCACATCCTTACGCACTGCTTTTATTGTTTCGCGTGCAATAATTTTTGCACCAATAGCCGCTTGTACCGCAATGTCGAATTGCTGACGAGGAATGAGTTCGCTCAATTTCTCGCACATGCGTCGGCCCAAAGTCACGGCATTGTCGAAGTGTATGAGCGACGAAAGCGCATCCACAGGCTCACCATTCAATAATATATCAAGTTTTACCAATTTCGAAGGTTTAAACCCATTCATATGATAATCGAACGAAGCATAGCCTTTCGAAATACTTTTCAGGCGGTCGTAAAAGTCGAATACAATTTCGCCCAGCGGCATGTCGTATATCAACTCCATTCTATTGCCCGAAATATAATTTTGTTTCACCAACTCGCCACGTTTGCCAAGGCAAAGTGTCATTATTTGCCCAATATAATCGGTGCGTGTAATTATCGATGCACGTATATATGGTTCCTCAATGCGTTCAATGGCCATAATGTCGGGCAGTCCCGATGGATTGTGCACTTCGAGCAAATCATCTTTTTTAGTATAAACTTTATACGAAACGTTGGGCACTGTAGTAATCACGTTCATGTCGAACTCACGGTCCAGGCGCTCCTGCACAATTTCCATGTGTAGCATGCCCAAAAATCCGCAGCGGAAACCAAAGCCCAGCGCCACCGACGACTCAGCCTCGAATGTCAACGAAGCATCGTTCAGTTGCAGTTTTTCCATGGCCGAACGCAAATCCTCAAAGTCTTCGTTGTCGATGGGGTAAACACCCGCAAAAACCATAGGCTTCACTTCCTGAAAACCGTCGATGTGAGTCTCGCACTGACGTTTCACATGCGTAATCGTGTCGCCCACCTTCACCTCTTTCGAAGCCTTGATGCCCGAAATGATATAGCCCACATTGCCAGCACTTAGCGACTGTTGCGGCGACATATCAAGTTTCAGTACACCAATTTCGTCGGCATAATATTCTTTTTCGGTATTCACAAATTTCACAAAGTCGCCTTTGTTTATCGTACCGTTCACAATTTTGAAATAAGCAATAATACCACGAAACGAGTTAAATACCGAGTCGAAAATCAAACATTGCAGCGGCGCTTCGGGGTCGCCCACAGGGGCAGGAACGCGCTCAACTATGGCCGCTAAAATATCGTCAACGCCCATGCCTGTTTTGCCACTAGCGCGTATTATTTCCTCGCGTTTACAGCCCAGCAGTTCCACAATTTGGTCCTCCACCTCTTCGGGCATAGCATTGTCCATGTCCATTTTGTTCATTACCGGAATAATTTCCAAGTCATGTTCAATGGCCATGTAAAGGTTCGATATCGTTTGCGCCTGTATGCCCTGCGTAGCATCAACAATCAGCAGCGCACCCTCGCAAGCAGCTATCGAGCGCGACACCTCGTACGAAAAGTCGACGTGTCCCGGCGTATCAATCAGGTTGAAAGTATACTCCTCGTTGTTGTATTTATATTTCATTTGTATGGCATGACTTTTAATCGTAATGCCACGCTCGCGTTCGAGGTCCATATTATCGAGTACTTGCGCCTGCATGGCTTTAGCACCCAAAGTGTTAGTATACTCTAAAAGCCTATCGGCCAACGTACTTTTCCCATGGTCGATATGGGCAATAATACAAAAATTGCGGATTCTGTTCATTCGTAATTTTATGCAATGTTTTTAAATTGAGCACAAAAGTACAATTTTTTCGTCAATAAATATAATCATAAAGCCTTAGTAAGATGTAAAATATGTAAATAGCCATAAATAACGCACTTCTTGTGGCAAAATTGCATTTACCTACATCCCATTCTGATGTAGAATTATAGAGCAAAAAAAAAAGAGCAAAGAACAAAGAACAAAGAATAAAGAATAAAGACCAAAAGACTCAAAACCTCCCTCGTACCTCAGGTTTACCTCCTCCCTCATACTTTGGGAGGTA
>CAZEVV010000210.1:0-5074 GCA_964515675.1 uncultured Paludibacter sp.
GTAATATTTTATTTTGATACAAAAATACGGTTTTTTATTGAAATAGGCAAGTTTATGACTATTGCGACAGATTTTCAATAACAAAAAGCACTCTATCAACAAAGCAAAAGCAGCGCATTCCAAAAGGTTTGCGCTGCTTTTATATATAGTAGGAAAACTGATTTTTACTCTACAATTTTCTTCATGGCTGTCATTGCTGCACGCAACTCGGCACCACAAACCTCGATAGAGTGATTGCGAATGGCTGCATTTACTGCAACTAATTCGAAGTTATCAACACCTGGTTTTACTGTTTCGTTGTAGTTTTTACCAATAACATCGAGGCTCACTTTGCTCATAAAATCAGTCAAAAGTGGCTTACAAGCATGGTCGAATAAGTAGCAACCATACTCGGCAGTATCGGAAATTACACGATTCATTTCGAACAATTTTTTGCGTGCAATGGTGTTTGCAATAAGCGGTGTTTCGTGCAACGACTCGTAGTATGCCGATTCGGGTTTAATGCCAGCACTTACCATAGTTTCGTAAGCCAATTCAACGCCCGATTTTACGAAAGCAACCATCAATACCGCATTGTCGAAATAGCTTTGCTCGCTAATTTCAACATCGCCAGCGGGTGTTTTTTCGAAAGCTGTTTCGGCTGTTGCAGCACGCCAAGTCAAAAGGTTTTTGTCGCCTGCTGCCCAGTCGGCCATCATAGTCGACGAAAATTCGCCCGACAAAATATCATCCATATGTTTTTCGAACAATGGTCGCATAATATCTTTCAATTCGTCGGCCAATTTAAATGCTTCAATTTTAGCTGCATTCGACAAACGATCCATCATATTGGTAATACCACCAATTTTTAATGCCTCGGTAATTACTTCCCAACCGTATTGTACTAATTTCGAAGCATATCCTTTGTCAATTCCGCCTTCAACCATTTTGTTGAACGAAAGAATTGAGCCTGTTTGCAACAAACCACAAAGTATTGTTTGCTCGCCCATAAGGTCCGATTTTACTTCGGCTACAAACGACGAAAGCAATACACCAGCACGATGCCCGCCTGTACCTACACAATATGCTTTTGCAATTTCAAGTCCATCGCCATTAGGGTCATTGTCCTTGTGTACTGCAATAAGTGTAGGAACACCAAAACCACGCAAATACTCGGCACGTACCTCGCTTGCAGGCGATTTTGGTGCAATCATTACCACTGTAATGTCTTTGCGCACCTGCATACCTTCTTCTACAATGTTGAAACCGTGCGAGTACGATAAACATGCGCCTTGTTTCATTAATGGAACAATTTTGTTCACCACATCGCTGTGTTGCTTGTCGGGTGCCAAGTTCGAAACCATATCAGCCGTTGGAATCAATTGCTCGAAAGTACCCACTTCGAAACCATTTTCGGTAGCATTTACATACGATGCGCGTTTGTTGTCGATAGCTTCTTGACGCAAAGCGTAAGCCACATTCAAACCGCTGTCGCGCAAGTTAAGCCCTTGAGCCAAACCTTGTGCTCCACAACCAATGATTACAATTTTTTTACCTACAAGTTTCTTTACACCATCGGCAAATTCGCTGTTTGCCATGAAATCGCATTTGCCCAACTCCTGTACACGCAAACGGTGTGGCAATGAATTAAAATAATTTCCCATTTTTAATTTTTAAAAAATATAATTTATAATTATTTGAATACTTTTTTGTAACTATTCAGCACCTCAAGAAGTACTTTATTTCGTTTTTTATTAAAATTACAGAGTAAGAAAAAGTTATTTTACACAATCACAACAAAATTAATTCGCAAAAATGTTGAATTTCGCTCCATAACTCCCTCAATTATCCCCCTTTAGGGGGTTAGGGGGCTTCTATTGTTCGTATTTACGAATCGACTCCAACATATCTGTCAATCGTTCGACCTTCATTTTGGTGATAGCTACCCTACCCGACCGTATAAACTGCAACACGCCAACTGTTGCGCTCAATTCTTCGAAGAACAATTGCGTTTCGGCATAATGCCCCGTTTTTTGGAATACCACAAATGTTTCGTTCATTTCGAGAATGCGCGTATTATGGTCGCGTATCCAATTTTCAATCGAACCTAATGCCAACAATTTTTCGGTTGCTACTTTGTAAAGTGCAATTTCTTGATGTACCAAGTCTTCGTCGACATTATAATAAGATTTTAAAATATCAACACGTTTATCAATTTGTTGAACCACTTTGCGTACAACATCCTCAGTCGAATACAAAGTAATTGTAAATTTGTGTATGCCTTTTAATGCCGATGGCGACACCGAAAGTGTTTCGATATTTAAACCTCGACGTGTGAAAATTATGGTAATTTGGTTGAGCAAACCCACTGTGTTTTCGGAGAAAACGGTGATGGTATATAATGTATTTTCCATTTTTTCAATTATTTATTTGAATTATAGCACAATAATACGAATTATTTGCCAGTTATTAATCACCCAAAACGATATTAGTAACACTAGCACCTGCAGGCATCATAGGGTAAACCATTCCTTTTTTCTCAACATTAGCTACCAATAAGTAGGGTTTGTCGTCCTTCAACATATCGGCAATGGCTTCATCGAGTTTTTCGCGCTCCGAAACTTCAACGCCATTTATACGGTATGCTTTTGCAATGGCAATAAAATCGGGATTTTGCATTTCGGTAAACGAGTAACGCTCGTCGAAAAACAATTCCTGCCACTGGCGCACCATGCCTAAAAAGTCGTTGTTAAGAATTACCATTTTCACACCAATATTTTCTTGCATAATGGTGCCAAGCTCTTGAATGGTCATTTGGAAACCACCATCGCCACTGTACATAACAACTGTGCGCTCAGGGGCACCAATTTTTGCACCCATAGCTGCCGGAATACCAAATCCCATGGTGCCTAAACCACCCGAAGTTATCAAACTGCGTGTTTGCGTATATTTCGAATAGCGCGTTGCCATCATTTGGTTTTGACCAACATCCGTTACTACCACTTCCGAGTGATTGCATGCTTCGGAAATACGACGAATAACTTCGCCCATTGTAAGTGGTCCCGAATTTGGATACAATTCGCGCTGAATAACTTTTTCGTTCTCTTCGTCGTCGTACACCTGAAACGATTCAATCCATTCGCTGTGTTTTGCTTCGTTCACATGCTCAATAAGCGCTGGTAATGTGTACTTTACACTGCCTAAAACTGGCGCATCGCATTTCACATTCTTGTTCAGCTCGGCAGGGTCGATATCGAGGTGTATAATTTTTGCTTGTTTGGCATATGTATTCAAATCGCCTGTTACACGGTCGTCGAAACGCATGCCAATGGCAATAAGCACATCGCACTCATTGGTTTTCATATTGGGTGCTTTGTTGCCATGCATACCCAAAAATCCTTTGTTAAGTTTAAAATCGGTCGACATGGCCGAAGCGCCTAACAATGTCCAAGCAGCAGGAATATCAGCTTTTTCGAGCAAAGTTTTTAATTCTTCTTCGGCACCGGCCAACACAACACCTTGCCCTACCAATGCATAAGGTTTTTTTGCCGAATTAATAATTTCGGCCGCCAAGGCAATTTGATCTTTATCAACATCTTGTATTGGAATATAGCTGCGAATAAAGTTGCAAGGCTCATAACTATATTCAATTTCCTGAAACTGAGCATTTTTTGTAATGTCGAGCACTACGGGTCCTGGGCGACCACTGCGGGCAATGTAAAAAGCACGCGCTACTGCCCAAGCAATATCTTCGGCACGGCGAATTTGGTAGGCCCATTTTGTAATGGGTTGTGTAATGCCCACCACATCAATTTCCTGAAAAGCATCGGTGCCCAAAAGCGGTGCACCAACTTGTCCTGTAATTACTATTAATGGCGTACTGTCCAACATAGCATCGCTAATGCCTGTAACAGCATTTGTAGCTGCTGGACCCGAGGTTACCAAGGCCACACCTACTTTTCCCGAAACACGCGCATAGCCTTGTGCAGCATGCGTTGCTCCCTGTTCGTGGCGCGTTAGTATATGTTTTAATTTATCGGCATAATCATAAAGTGCATCATATGTTGGCATGATAGCACCGCCGGGATAACCGAAAATCGTATCAACACCTTCGTGTATCATCGATTCAATTAACGCTTTAGCTCCTGTTATCTTCATTGTTTTTGTTTTTTTAGTTGCTTAAAAAAAATACTTTCATCAACTCACAATTCTTAAATCTAAAGAACTGAATAGCTAATTTCAAAATGAATATCTTTGTTTTTTAAATCTGTTTTATAATCCATCAAATAATGTATCAATTTCTGAGTCCATACAGCTTTATTTCATTCAAAATACAATTAATATTATAATTATAATAATAGCTCTGTATTAATAATTTTGCATTGAATTGTTTATTTATATATGCAAGATTAATTTACTAAAAATAAATAAGATACCACTAAACATCTTCAAATACATCAAATCTTCAAATCTTCAAATTCTTAGTTTCTTTATCTTCAATCCCGATAGCAATCGGGACAAATCTTCAAATCTTCAAATTCTTAGTTTCTTTATCTTCAATCCCGATAGCAATCGGGACAAATCTTCAAATCTTCAAATTCTTAGTTTCTTTATCTTCAAATTATCTAATTAATAATAAATTAATCTATCAACCGTATTGCGCCTTTATCGGCCGAACTCACCATCGAAGCATAAGCTTTGAGTGCTTTCGAAATGACTCGGTTGCGATCCTTTGGCGTAAAAGCATCTTTGCCGCGCGCCAATTCTTCGTTGCGTCGTGCTGTCAACTCTTCGTCACTTAGCAATACATTGATCGAGCGATTCGGAATATCAATTTCAATCAAGTCGCCATCCTTCAAAAGTCCGACATTGCCTCCCGAAGCTGCTTCGGGCGAAATATGCCCTATCGACAAACCCGATGTTCCACCCGAAAAGCGTCCATCAGTAATAAGTGCACACTCTTTACCCAAATGTTTCGATTTAATATATGATGTTGGATAAAGCATTTCTTGCATTCCAGGTCCACCTTTTGGGCCTTCATGTGTAATTACAACCACATCGCCCGATACCACATCGCCACGCAAAATGCCTTTAC
>CAZEVV010000211.1:0-5067 GCA_964515675.1 uncultured Paludibacter sp.
ACATCATTTTTCAATGTTTATTTAATGTTATGTGAAAAACGCAATATTTAATGTATTGTGCTTTTAGTTTGCATTGGATATTTGCTTTGCCAATTTTTATTAGTATAGGCATTGTGCATTATCCTTAAAACCGCTGCAAAGATATGTGAAAGTTTTGAAATTGGCAAGAGGTTTTTTACCCCCCGTTTTTTAACATATTTAACAACTATCCTTTTTTGCTAGATTTCTGTAGTTGATAATCAAAGTTCGGGCTTCGGGCTTCAGTATTTTGAGTAAAAAAAAGGAGTAAAGCGTTTTTTATTTTACGCTTTACTCCTTATTCATTTTAAAACATACAATTATCCAAATATAATTACTCAAAAACAATTTCACCAAAATACTCGGGTCGATGAAAATCGGGATTTTCGGTCTTGATAGGCGACCAACTGAGATAATGAACACTTTCGGTATCGTCGGCACATTTGTAAAAATTGGCTCTTAGTGTTTGCGATTTCGCCTCGCCCACAATGCCAATTAAATCGAAAGGAATAAAAACAGTGAGCGACCACTCGAAATGACCTTTAAGCTCCATAAATGGTCGGCGACCAATGGATGGAAATCGAATAATACGTTGCATATCGGCGGCATCGTAAGGCACTACGTTTTCGGTGCGCGACTTACGCTTCGAAGCCTGACATGTGCCTATGCAATTGAACTCGAAATTGCTATATGTGGCTGAATTTGGTAACTGGCAAAAAAACTCGACACAACTATCTTTATGTACAGGCTCCTGATCGGTAGTAAAAACAGCCTTTAGCATAGTGCCTCGCACATCGTATTTTACGAATACTCCTTGCGTATTGTAGGCCATTGTAAAGCTTGTTATTGGCTTGTACGGATATTGCTCTTTCCAGTTATTCGTTTCAATCATATCGCGTTTACCCAATTGCTCGAGCAAAAGCTCAGCATTTTCAATATTGCTTGCATCGAGGGCTTCAATTTGGGGTATAAAAATTTTTTTCATAAAAATTAGCGTGTATTAATTTATTATGTTTCAACTTGAAAAATGTCATCGAAATTTGGAACAGCAATATTAGTCATTTTTTTTGACAAAATGTCCCAAAATTGTTCATTTTTTTACTCATAATAGGTTTTTCGATTTAAGCAATCAGCCTCCATCCCACTACGTCGTACCTTAAGTGGAAATCATAAAGTGGAGTTAAGGTTTGAAAGTGAAGATTTTGCATTAATATTTAGTTGTTTCATTTTTATGAATACTGTGTTTTAGAACGCACAGCCTCCGAAAAGCAACATGAAAAAAGTGCATATTGCGGAGGTGAGTCATTACTTTTCGATATATATTTGTTACAATCATTAATTATATGTATTTTTGGAAAATTTTTTTTTGAACACTTTATGTATAAAGTTCTGGTTTTTATTTCAACTATTTTATTCGCGATGCATTCGATGGTGCAAGCCAACGAACGCAAAATGGCCGAGTACATTGTTCACAACAACGATTCGGTGTTTCGACATCAAATAATATACAATTCGAAACTCGAGAAAGTGCTGCAAACCAAATTCATAAAAAATGCATCGCAATGGCAAGCGCTTACGCAAATGGAATGGAATACGCTCGACAACAAACATTTACAAATTTTGCGCAAAAGAGTGGGAAATGTATGGAAAAATGACACCGAAATTGAAACAAAATTTGAAAACACACAAAAAACCGAAGAGCTCGCCTGGGAATATGTAAACGATGCGAAACAATTGCGCAACAAAAAATTGTGGGTATATAATATTAACAACAATATTGAAACATACAGTGAATACTCGGTTTTAAACAATACCGAAACATTAAGCAAAAAAACAGTTTATGCGTACGATGTAGCAGGAAATTTAACCCACACAGACGAATGGGTGTATGGCGAAAAAGCTATGCGCTACCGAACAAGTTATTTTTACGAAAATGAAAAACTTACGAAAACCATTTTGAGTAGCGAAAAAACGGCATACAGCAACGAATTTAAAGATGAGATTGTAACACAGTATTTTTACACAAAAGGAAGCGATAAACTTTGGTCGCAACGCACACGTGTTTACTCCGACATTTGGGGTTGGCAAAACAAACAAATGTTGCAATACATTTACACCGACGAAAAAATAAGCGAAGAGATATTTTATGATTGGATAAGCAATGCATGGGCCGAGCAAATGCGCTATACAATAAGTTACGACAGCAACAATAATATTGAAAAAAAGCAACTTCAATTGCCTATTTATAAAAAATGGCGTAATGTAATAAACCAAAATTACACTTGGGATAGCAACACGCATTTAACCATAAACTCTACATTCGACTTTTGGGGCGAAGCACCCAATGCACCTGCATGTACATTTGTGATTTTCGATTTTAATGGGCATACCGAAACTGTTATGGCCAATAAACTGGAAATGAAATTTGGACTTATCGACGAAATAACTTCAGCACAAATAGAAAAACTGAATGCCAACATTAGGGTTTATCCAAATCCGTCGGACGCAATTTTTTATATCGAAAGTAAAGATTTTATTATTAATGAATGGCAAATAAAAAATTTATCGGGTTTAACATTAAAAAGCAATAATACGCAATATACACAAATGGTTGACTTATCGGAATTTCCATCGGGAGTGTATATGCTGGTTTTAAATGTCGACAATCATTCGATAGTTCGGAAACTAGTTAAACATTAATGCGATTCAACTGTTAAATTTGCTTTGAATTGATTTTTTACACGAAACACAATATCAAAAAAAACAATATTTTAAAAAGATTTGAAAATGAAAAAACAATTATTAATTATGACAGCTACTTTAGTTGCTGGCGTAGCTTTGGCAGGCAATCCGTTGCTTAAGCCTTATAAAACGCCATTCGAAACTATTCCGTTCAACGAAATTAAGAACGAACACTACTTGCCCGCTTTCGAAGAGGCAATGAAACAACACAAAGCCGAAGTTGATGCAATTATCAACAATCCGGCGGCACCTACTTTCGAAAATACAATTGTAGCACTCGAACGAGCAGGTGGACTGCTCAACAAAGTAAGTTCGCCATTTTACAACTTGATGAGTGCCGAAACAAGCGACGAACTGCAAGATATTGCACAAAAAGTATCGCCTTTGATGACCGACCATGGCAATAGCATACGCTTGAACGAAAAACTTTTTGCCCGTGTGAAAGCAGTGTACGAAAATCGTAGTAAACTTAAACTTACAGCCGAGCAACAAACTTTACTCAAAAACACCTACGATGGTTTTGCCAACAATGGCGCAAACTTGTCGGAAAAGGACAAAGAAACTTACCGCGAGTTAACCAAAGAGTTGAGCATGCTCACCATACAATATGGGCAAAACAATTTGAAGGAAACCAACAAATACAGCTTGTTGATTACCGACAAAAACACACTTTCGGGATTGCCCGACGATGTGCTCGAAATGATGGCCATGAATGCAAAAAAACAAGGCAAAGAAGGTTGGCTCATCGACCTAAAAGCAACAACCTACGGACCATTGATGCAATATGCCGACAACCGCGATTTGCGCCGTGAGATATTTATGGCAAGCAATACACGCTCGGCTGCAGGGGGCGAATTCGACAACTTAGCCAATGTTACAAAAATTGTGAACCTACGTTTGCAAATTGCCAATTTGTTGGGACATAAAAACTATGCCGACCAAGTTTTGGTACGTCGCATGGCCGAAAACAAAGAGAATGTGTACAAATTGCTCAACGACTTGCTTACGGCTTACAAACCAACAGCCGAAAAAGAAATGGCCGAAATGCAAGCTTTTGCCGAAAGTAAAGGTGCTTATTTCAAACTACAATCGTGGGATTGGGCTTATTATGCCGAGAAACTTAAAAACGAGAAATATGCCATCAACGACGAATTGCTGAAACCTTATTTCGAACTTGAAAATGTAAAAAAAGGGGTTTTTGGCTTGGCAACACGCCTTTGGGGATTAAAATTTAAGAAAAACGACAAAATACAAGTTTATCACCCAGAAGTTGATGTGTACGAAGTGTACGACGAAAAAGGAAAATTCCTTTCGTTGCTTTACACCGATTTTCACCCACGCGACAGCAAACGTGCAGGTGCATGGATGAGCAGTTTCCAAGAGCAATACAAAGTGGGCAAAAAAGATTTCCGTCCGCAAGTAACTATTGTAATGAACTTTACGCGCCCAACAGAGTCGAAGCCAGCACTGTTGAACTTTTACGAATTCACAACTTTCTTACACGAGTTTGGTCACGCTTTGCACGGCATGTTATCGCAATGCACCTACGAGTCGGTTTCGGGCACTAGCGTTTACCGCGACTTTGTAGAGCTGCCATCGCAAATGCTCGAGAAATGGGGCACCGAGAAAGAGTTTTTGGATGGATTTGCAGTACATTACGAAACAGGCGAAAAAATTCCGGCCGACCTTGTGCAACGCATAAAAGAAGCAGAAAACTTTAATGTAGCCAGTTTTGCATTGCGTCAGTTGAGTTTTGGATTGCTCGATATGGCTTGGCACACCATCGAGAAACCATTTGATGGCAATGTAATAGCTTTCGAAAAAGCAGCTATGCAACCAGCCATTATTTTGCCAACAATTAACGAAACATGCATGAGTGCTAATTTCGGACATATTTTCGCGGGCGGATATGCAGCAGGCTACTATAGCTACAAATGGGCCGAAGTGCTCGATTCGGATGCATTTTCGGTATTTGAGCGCAATGGTTTGTTCGATAAAAAGACAGCCGCTTCATTCCGCGACAATATTTTGAGCAAAGGAGGCACTGAGCATCCAATGGTGCTTTACAAACGTTTCAGAGGCCAAGAGCCAACCATTGATGCTTTGCTTAAACGCAATGGAATAAAGAAATAGTCAGCTCACAAACCCTTACTTGTCACGATACCTATCGGGCGGCGAGTTTGGAATCCGAAAATTGCAATGCAGGCCAGTGATTCTTCTTGGCCAAATTTTCACTACTTATATTAATTGGTCGGCATACAAAACTTTTTTGAGTTTGTATGCCGACTTTTTTTTGTATTTTGAGCA
>CAZEVV010000212.1:0-5062 GCA_964515675.1 uncultured Paludibacter sp.
GAATAAATTCTTGCAACTTGTCTAAACTTGGCGCTTGCAAAACATATTGTACAGGCATACTTGTGCGTCGTCCTCCAAAAGTGGATTGTTGTTGCACAAAAGCACGTGCTTCGGTTTCGTTGCGCACGGCAGCACTCAAGCGGTCGGCAATTTCGTTTTGCGACACATTACGTTTGTTAATGTCGGGCAGCAAAACACGTAGCATCGACCAACCGCTGCGCACAATCATTATGTTCGATTCGCGTTCGGGCGCAACATTATCTATAATGTCAGAAATTTTTTCGGCATAATCGCGCGTAAATTCATATGTTGCACCTTCGGGTGTCGATGTCCGAATGCTTATTTGCGAACGGTCTTCGAGTGGCGCCATTTCCTCGGGAATTGTTTTCCAAAGAAAAACAATTAAGCCTAAGGTTACAATCACAATAGGTATCGATAGCCATTTTATTCTCATAAAACCAGTAAGCGCATTGTGATAAATGTTGTTTAAGCCAATAAAGAAACCTTCCGTTTTTTGGTATAAAAGATTTTTCTGTTCGCGTTTTTTTAGCAATTTTGTCGATAACATTGGGGTGAATGTTAAAGCCACAAACGACGAAATGATAACTGCTGTGGCTACCACGATACTAAACTCTCGAAACAGTCTACCGGTCATTCCCTCGAGAAAAACGATAGGGAAAAATACAGCCACCAATGTTATGGTGGTAGATATTACTGCAAAAAATATTTCTTTTGAGCCTTCGATACCTGCTTCTTTGGGTTGCATGCCATTTTCGATGCGTCGGTAAATGTTTTCGGTAACTACAATGGCATCATCAACAACAAGTCCTACAGCAAGTACAACTGCCAACATCGACAAAACATTGATTGAAAATCCTGCCAAATACATGACGAAAAAACTACCAATGAGCGAAACTGGAATTACTGCAATCGGAATGAGTGTAACGCGCCAGTCGCGCAAAAACATAAATATTATCACAATAACAAGTAAAAATGCAATGAAAATTGTATTTTGTACTTCGTTGATGGATGCTCTAATAAAGCGTGTATTGTCGAATACTATGTCCACTTTTACATCGTCGGGCAAATCTTTTTTCATTTGCTCTAAACGTATGGCCACCTCGTCGGCAATTTCAATTTGATTGGCGCCAGGCTGCGGAATAATTACCGTGCTCACCATTGGCACACCATTCCGTTTGAGTATGTTTTTGCGGTTTTCGCTGTCGAGTTCGGCTATACCTACATCGCCAAAACGCACCAGTCGGTTGCCATCTTCTTTTATCACCAAGTTATTAAACTCTTCGGGACTTTCCATTAATCCCAATGTGCGAATGCTCATTTCTATTTGGTCGCCTTCGATGCTGCCCGATGGTAATTCGATGTTTTCGCGGTCGAGAGCCGCTTTTATATCCATGGGAGTGAGCGAGTAAGCTGCCATTTTCAAAGGGTCGAGCCATAGGCGCATCGAATAGCGGTTTTCTCCCCATATTTCTACTGCACTCACATTTTGTATGGTTTGCAGGCGTTCTTTCACAGTGAGTTCAGCAATTTCGGTTAGCTCGAGCAACGATCTTTTCTCACTTTGTATCGTTATTTGTACAATAGGGTTGGCGTCGGCATCGGCTTTCGAAACCGTCGGTGGGTCGGCATCGCGTGGTAAGTATGCTTGTGCACGCGCTACTTTGTCGCGCACATCATTAGCTGCCGTTTCGAGGTCAACTGTAAGCTCAAACTCAACTGTGATGCTTGCCGAGCCCTGACTACTTCTGCTGGTGAGCGAACGTATGCCAGGAATTCCATTAATATTTTGTTCTAATGGTTCTGTGAGCTGTTTTTCGATAATTTCGGCATTTGCGCCAGGGTATCTAACATGCACATTAATAATAGGATTGTCGACGCTAGGGTATTCGCGCACACCCAAATAGTTGTAACCTACAATACCCATTAGTATTATAATCAATACAAGCACAGTAGATAAAACCGGTCGCCGAATACTTAATTCTGAAATATTCATAAGTTTTTTTGCTTTTTATTGATTAATTGTAACGTCCATGCCATCGCGCAATTGCATTACGCCCGAAGTTATTAATGTGTCGCCCAATGCAATGCCTCTTGTTACTTGTACCGATGTTGCAGTGCGCATACCTTTGTCGATTTTGCGTTGCACCGCTTTGCCCGATTGATAAATATACACTATGTCGTTGCCTTTTTCGGCAATTACTGCAATGGCAGGCACCACAATTGCATTTTTTGTTTCGCTTAATAAAATTTCGATATTGGCCGAACGTCCAGGCTTTAATCGGCCATCTTTGTTGGCGTAAAGTGCGCGTGCTTTCAACGACAGTGTTTTTTCGTCGAGCGACGACTCGATGGCGTAAACATGTGCTGCATAATCATTAAAGTCGTTTTCGATATTGAATTTTAGTGTAGTACCTTTTTTAATATCATCAACTTGGCGCTCGTTTACCGAGAACTCTATTTTTAGCGGACTTATTTTTGTGATTCTCGAAACGACTGTTGTTGGCGAAACATAGCTGCCCTCGCTCACATTGCGCAATCCGATGTTTCCATCAAATGGTGCACGCAATTCGGTGAATGCAATGCGTGCTTTTACCGATTCGATATCGGCTTTCAATTTGTCGAGTTCGGTTGTTACCGATTCGAAACTTTCCAAACTAATGGCATCGCGTTGTAACAGTGTTTTTTGTCGGTTTACCCTTTCGATGGCCAAAGGCAATTGTGCTTCAAGCTTTTTCAGTTCTGCTTGTAGTGTCGCATCGTTTATTTTTGCCAATAATGTGCCTTTTTTCACAAAACTGCCCTCGTCGAAATTTATTGATATTATTTTACCTGATGTCTCAAACGACAAGTCAACCTCTTCGTCGGCAAGAAGTATTCCTTTGGTGCGATAAATATCCTGAAGTGTTTCGTAACTTATTATTTTGCTGTTTACAGGTAATGCTCTGTTCCCCTGACGGTTTCCTTTGGGTGTCTTTACTTGTTCGCTTTCGCTCCCCGAAAATTTATTCCATACCGTCATTCCTCCTACAAATACAACGATTAGAAGTACAATGCTTATAATTCTTGTTTTTTTCGACATATCTAAGTATTTACCATTATATTATTTACCATTTACTATTTAATAAAAGAAAAATAGACAATACATTACAAATTTAAAAATGAGGACTTATTATACTCATTTCCTATACAGTGTGTCTTTGTTTTATTTTCTCCGTTTTTTCAATAATTTGCTAAGTTAAATTATTGTTTTGAATAATGCCAAATCATTTGAGATTATTAAATGATTTTGTTTTAAAGTTTGAATAAATGTTTATTTCTAGTGATTTTCGTTCATTTTTTTTGCACAAAAATGCTTAGCTTTGACTTTAAAATCAGGAATTGGTTTAATCGAAAATGTGATTTTTTTTCAATATTATTCAAAAATCTCAATGCTTGCTCTGTATTTTGTATTTTCGTAAATGGGGGTTAAACTTAAATAGCCTGACACCACTTTGTTATCACTAATTTTTAGTGGTTGGTTGGCTTGTTTTTCTGCGTGATTTTTGTGTAAATTGTTAGGTGCTTTAAAATAATCGATATAAAACGTCCCATGTGAACCATAGGCAACAATTTTATCGAATATGCACTTACTTACATACCCCATGGTGTTGCGCAAATTAATTTCGACACATGGATGCCATTGGATAGCTCCATTTTTTTCGAATAAAAACATATCGACACCCAAAACGCCATTGTAATGTGTGGCAATTTCGGTGTCGATAAATGCGATGAGTGTCTCTTTAGTTTTGTCAATCAATGGCTTCTTCAATCCAAAATCTTTTAGCATTGCAATAATAGCCTCATTGCTCATTAATTTATTGCTACGGTAAATTCCGGCTCTTGTTTCGAAAACCGAAAAACCTTCGAACGTTGTTTTTCCTTTGTTGCACGAATACAACATTGCAAAATCAAGTTTTACATCGTAAATTTGTTCGGCTATCACGCTGCCTTGTTTTGCAATAATGTTGTTGCACCACCCTGCATCTTTGGTACTATAGCCTTCGCGCGCCCAGCACAAGCCTTTTCCACTGCCTGACCATGGAGCTTTGAAAACTACGCCATTGTATTTTAATAGCATTTCCGACAATAAATTTGGCAATTCTATTTCAATGGCCACAATGCGTAGCAAAGTTTTATCGTTAATATTGTTGATTACAAAATTGTGTGCAAGTATTGCAACTCGTCGATGCGACAGGTTTTTTATTTTTTCAAGTTTCTCGTTGTTTGGTAAATATATATTTCTTACATTGTTTGAAGGAGTTTCTATTTCTGTTACTGAATTTTCGATGTGTTTTGCAATGTGTTTCAATACTACTTTGTCCCATCCCCAAGGATGAAATTGTGTTTCGCTGTTGCAAATGGGTGTTGCACATATTTCGAAATATGCCATTTGTGGGAAAATTTTAGCCGTTTCGCTTTGCCAATGTTTATTATTTTCATCCGATATAACAATAGCACCTTCGGGTGCATACCACAAAGCTAGGCACGACAAATCGTTGGCAAATTGCACCGCCGATAGTGGCGGATTAAAATTAACATCGTTGTTGGCCAATGCCAAATCGTGCTCAGGGTTGAAAATATAAATGTCGGGCATGAGTGATTAATGTTATTTTTTGAATTTTAGTGTATGCTTATAAGCGCCATTCTTGCAGTCAAACAAAGGCGACTCATTTTAGAAAATATATTGAACAAGGCATTCAACAAAAATCAAAATATTTTACAAATTTAAGCAATAGTTTGATTATTTCGATGAAATAAATGACATTGACAACAATAATATATTTGTTGCCACATTCGAATAAAAATTAAGCAAACAATAACCTTCACCTTGCAATTACTTTTCTGATTATTTCTATTGCAAATGGTGATAAATGATTTTTTTATATTGGCAAATTGCTCAGTTGTATTGCTTTAAGTGTTTGTTGTACAGTTGTTTTGTGTAGTGTCTGAACAATTATTCAAAGTTCGTGTTTATAATTAGTGAAAAAATTCTTTAATTAGT
>CAZEVV010000213.1:0-5049 GCA_964515675.1 uncultured Paludibacter sp.
AGAAATGTTTTGAACTATGGTTAGCACAGTTTTAAGGAATACAATCCATGCTGTTAAATGAATTGTTTTTGAGTAGCATATGAAATAAGTTGATTGCAACAAATGATAGTTGTTAGCAATAAGATTTCGTGTCAAAACAGATGTTTTTATAGGATTTAAATCACATATTTTATTTTTGATAATTTTGGAACATGTTTATACTATATAAAAATGGTGTTTCAGTTTTTAAACAAAACCCAACAAGAAGAGCTAAACTTTAAAATACAAAAAACTTTTACAGGAATTTATCTTAGCTGAAATTATTGGACCCTGTTGATTGTAAATCATAATAAATCATGTGGTTGAGTTGTGGATTAAACAAATTGTGTCGTTGTTACATACGATATGATAATATAAATTGCTTCGTTTTTTTATATAATCGTCGTTTTTTGGCTAAACTTAATTGCTATTTTAGATGTTATGTGTATGTTTTGTGTCAAAATGTAAAAATACTCATGAGTATATTTTACATGCATTTTGATGTTTTTGCTAAAAATATGCTTTTTTGTTGGCGGGTATAGTCACAATGCAAAATTGGTTGAGTGAAATCATTTAAATTTTTGCGAAATAATGTTCAAAACTCGCTATATTATTTCCCTATAGTGGGCTTTGGTCTTGGGTTAGGGGGTTAGTAGTTGCTTATTTTGCAAATATATCAAATTTACTTATGTTTGCTTATTGTGAGTAATTTTAATAATTGTATATTTGCATTGTAAAAAATGCGGATTTTAGTATAAATGATGAATAATAAGGAGTGGTACGTATTGTACACGAGTCCTCGGGCTGAGAAGAAAGTTGATGCGCGCTTAAAGGAGGCAGGTTACGAGTCGTATTTGCCATTGCACTATGCGCCACGTCGTTGGTCGGACAGGGTGAAGATGGTGGAAGTTCCACTTTTTTCGTCCTATGTTTTTATTTATACTTACGAACGTAAGCTCCGATCGTTGCTCGAGATACAAGGTGTTTTCAGAGTAGTATATTACAACGGCTCCCCTGCGGTATTGCGTAATTCGGTAATCGAGAATATAAAGTGTTTTATCGAACTTGCACGCGAGCGAGAAATAAGCTATGGCTTAGGCGACGAGGTGCTTATTGCTTGTGGTCCGTTGAAAGATATTGAAGGTAAAATTGTACGTATGCGCAAAGGTGAGTATTGCCTTTACATACCCGAATTGGGACATACGGTAAGAATTTCGCCCGAAAAAGTGCTAAAAAACAAGGTGAAAGTTCGTGTGTAAAGTAGTGGTTTTTTAGGGTGTAAGGTGTTGCTATAAAGTGTTTTATGTTAGTTGCTGCTTGTGGCTGACCAACCTTTGGCATGCCTCGAAGGGTGTTGGAAATTGTTGGTTTTATAATCATTTTTTTTAATTAACCCCTATTTATATTGTCACTTTCAAATCCTTTTTTGTAGGATAAGCTATGTAATACTACTATCAAAACAAAACGAGCTCCCAACAAATTTCTTGTTGGGAGCTCGTTTTGTTTTGATACAAATGATTATTGAATTCTTTAGTCTCGCAATTCGAATGTTTCCAACCTGTTTAATTCATACGCGCATTATAATATCCCATTGCTTCGGGCAATACTTGTTTCATGTTTGCGATGCGTTTTTCGTCGGAGGGGTGTGTGCTCATAAATTCGAATACCGAACCCGATTTGTTGTCCATCATGCGTTGCCAAAAGCTGATGGCTTCGTTGGGGTCGTAACCTGCCATTGCCATAAATATGAGACCTAAACGGTCGGCTTCGTATTCGTGTTTGCGCGAATATGGCAGTATTACACCTACTTGTGCACCAATGCCATACAAAGCTCCAATTGTAGCGCGCGTTACTTCGGACCTATTGCTGAGCAAAATATTGGTTATTGCAGCGCCATATTGGGCGGCCATTTGCTGACTTATACGCTCGTTGCTGTGTTTGGCAACGGCATGTGCAATTTCGTGACCCATAACAACTGCTGCGCCTGCTTCGGTTTGTGTAATGGGCAATATTCCTTCGAAAAATACAACTTTGCCGCCCGGCATACAAAATGCATTTACGGTTGTGTCTTTTACCAGCCTGAATTCCCAATTGAAATTGGCTATTTCTTTTTCTAGCCCATTTTTGCGCATGTAATCCTCTACTGCCGACGAAATGTTTTTTCCCACTCGTTCAATCATTTGGCTCTGTTGGTAGTTTTGAGATGCTGGTACCGAGTCGATAAATTGCTTAAAGGCTGTTGCACTCATTGCTAAAACTTCAGAGTCTGACACCAATAATAGTTGACGACGACCAGTAATCATTACACTTGAGCACGAATATAGCACTAATGCGATGATGGATAATAAAAATACTTTTTTCATGTGTTTGTAGTTTTTTTTATGTTATATCTCTATTTAATTGTTTTTTTACTTATAGCTTCTTCGATAACAAATACGTTGCAATAATACATTAATATTTTCATATCTGATTGTTGAAGCTGAAATAATTTTTATCTTTGCAAAAAATAATTTAGTATTCTATATTATTAATGTACCTGTGCTATTTTTTTAGTGTTTGCAAATAAAACGCCATTCATGCACTTGTAGTAAAAAAACTCACTTACTCAAGTAAATGTATGTGTTTTTGCTGTTTTGTTATCAAACACAGTTTTTTATACAAGTGATATTTATAATGCAAATGTAGCATTTTTTTTAGACTTAATATTTTTTTATAATACAAAGTCCATTATTTTTTATTTAAATTGAATGAATAAACCATTGATACTTGCATACAGCCGAACATTTGTTCTTGTGTTTGTTATACTATACCTATCGTTTGCAAATTCAAAACAATTCGAAGGTGTTCCCTCGTTTTTTGGGGTCGATAAATTGGTACACTTCATTTTGTATGCTTTGCTTTCCGTTTTTATATTTATTGATACAAAAAAATATGTCCAATTGTTTTCATTATCTAAAGTTTTTTGGGTGGCTTTTGTTGGCTCTATCGTTTTGGGCGGAGTAGTTGAAATAATGCAAGGCTTGTTTTTTGCTACGCGATCGGCAGAGTGGGGCGACTTTGTGTTCGATTTTTTTGGGGCTTTATTAGCTTCGTATTTGATGTATAAATATTATAAAGCTAAATAATATTTGCCTGTAAGTGCTCAACCTGCAAATGCAACGAATAAAACGTATTTACACGAGTGAACAGGCTTTTTTTGCTTCTCGTGTGTTTCGTTTTTTTTACAAGCACGGTAATTAATTTTTTAATGATTAAATGACTAATAATTTTTATTCACTCACTTATTTCTAAATAATTTATTTTCTATGACTGGTTTACAATACAAAATTGCGATAACACTTGTTAGAGGCATTGGCACAGCATTGGCTAAAAATTTAATTGCTTATTTGGGTAGCGAGGAGGCAGTTTTTACTGAAACCCCACAAGCACTTGCTAAGATTCCTGGCATTGGCGATGTTTTGTCGCGCGAAATAACTACAAGTAATGCTTTGCAGCGCGCCGCCGAAGAAATCGAATTTATCGAAAAAAACAAGATTGAATGTTTTTATTTTAACGATAAGAATTATCCTTATCGCTTAAAAGAGTGTTCTGATGCACCCATCATGCTTTATTCCAAAGGCAAAGGTTCGCTCAACGAGGCTAAGTTTATTGGCATAGTGGGCACACGTAATGCTACCGAACAGGGGCGCGATAATTGTCGTAGGTTAATAGCCGACTTGAGAAGTGTTATGCCCAGTGCAGTTATTGTTAGTGGTTTGGCTTATGGTGTTGATATTTGTGCCCATAAAGCGGCCTTGGATGCTGGCATGGCTACTTTTGGCGTTGTGGGGCATGGTCTCGATCGTATTTATCCTGCCATGCACCGAAGTACTGCTGTGCGCATGCTCGAAAACGGTCGTTTGCTCACCGAATATTTAAGCCGAACAAATCCCGATAGGCAAAATTTTGTACAGCGCAACCGCATTATTGCTGGCATGTGCGATGCTACCGTTGTTGTTGAGTCGGCTGCACGTGGTGGTGCATTGCTCACTGCCGATGCAGCAACGAGTTATAATCGCGATGTTTTTGCATTTCCGGGTAGGGTTGGCGACGAGTGGTCGGCGGGTTGCAATGCCCTGATTAAGAGTAATAGAGCAGCTTTGATTGAGTGTGCTGATGATTTGTTGAATTTTATGTGCTGGGAGAAACAGGATGCAGGTCACCCAAAATTTGTGCAAACAACATTGTTTCCCGACCTAAACGAGAACGAAATGCTACTTTTTACATTGCTTCGTCAATTCCCCGATGGCTTGCAGCTCAACGATTTGGCCATTCGTACCGCAATGCCTGTGAGTAAAGTTTCGGCCATGTTATTGGGTATGGAGTTCAAAGGGTTGGTACGTATTTCTCCCGGGAATTTATATCGTATTGTGAAATGAGTATATACAACACCTCTCCCTAACCCTCTCCGAAGGAGAGGGAACGAGCGTTGATTGAAAGTTTGTTGATGTATTCAATTTTGTTGATGATTACTTTTACATTTATATACAAATTCTTTGTTTGAAACTCTAATCATCGTTCAGTGACATAAGTGAGATAAATCTCACTCGTAGCTCATGATGTAACAAAAACTGTGTCAAAACTCGAAACTCGAAACCCGAAATAATAAATAAATCAGGGCGTGCCCCTCGGAATACTCGGGTCGGGCTTTCGGCACGGCATCCACAAAGCCACCACTCCAAGGCTTCAGCGTGAACTTAACCAAGCAAGGGTGGTGGCTTTGCGGCTGACAGAGAGTGCCTCTATCCCTCACGCATCGCTACTCGAAGTGGCACCGCATCGAATAAACAGCATTTTGGTTCCTAAACTTTCAAAAAAAAGGAGAATGTCTCCATGAGAAACACGCTTACTATTGACACAAACACCATTTGATTTTATCGCCCGAAACTCAAAACCTCCCTCGTACCTTATGTTTACCTCATGAAGAATAAGGGAGGAGGCAAACTCAAAACCTCCCTCGTACCTCAGGTTTACCTCATGAAGAATAAGGGA
>CAZEVV010000214.1:0-4791 GCA_964515675.1 uncultured Paludibacter sp.
CTATGGCTTCTTTGTCGAAGTACTTACGTGCATACACCCATGTGTTGGCAGTAGTTTCGATATTTATAAAGCTACCATAAATCAAAACAGGATTGTTGCGGCGCAATTGTCCGAGTTTGGCTACTTCGCTCAATAGTTTTTCTTCGCGATTGTTTAAATTGCTGAAGCGCATCATGCGTCGGCTGTCGGGGTCGTTGCCGCCCGTAAGGCCAATTTCGTCGCCATAATAAAGTACTGGTATGCCGGGTATTGTGTAGTTGAAAGCATGAAAAACGCGGAATTTATCGTAAGCTGTTGAGTCGGTGATGCCAATGTTGCGGCTCCAGCCAGCGGCTTTTGCATCCTCGCCAAAGGCTACATCGCCCGAGGCATAAGCCATAAAACGCGCTTTGTCGTGATTGCCCGAAATATAACCCATAAGGTTGTGATGCCCGTAGTTTTGAAAACTTGCGTCGAGCACACTTTTTACGCGATTGAGGTCGCCACCACCAACGCCGGCAAATGTTGTATTGGCAATGTCGTACACATTAAAGTCGAATTGTCCATCGAGCATGCCTGTAGTGAGGTAGCTTGCAATGAGGCGCGGACTGCCATAAGTTTCGCCAATTTGATAATTCATTTTATCGGGAAATTGTTTGCGCATTTTGTGTGTTAGCGTGCGCCAAAATTCCAAATTCACGTGTTTGCAAGCATCGTGTCGGAAACCGTCGATATTAAATTCGTTGATCCACCAAATGGCCGAATCGCTCATTGTTTCAACAACTTTTGGGTTCGAAAAATCGAGACTTGGCATAAAAGTGTCGAACCAAGTTGTGAGGCGTTGTTCGTCCCATTTCTCTACATTCATTGTGCCATCGGGCAAATAAAGCGATGTGGCTAAATCGGGGTTGTTTTTGTAAAATGGATGATCTTCGTGAACATGATTGGCTACATAGTCGAGCAACACGTTTATTTGTTTGTCGTGGGCCTTGCTCACCAATGTTTTAAGCTCATTGTTGGTGCCAAATCGAAAATCGACTTTTGACGATGATATTGGCCAATAGCCATGATAGCCCGAAAAACGTGTTTCGAAACCTGTTTTGGGGTCTTTGTAAAAGCCGTATGCCTCGGTAGGGTTCTGATTTACAGGCGAAACCCAAAGCGAATTTATGCCTAATTTTTCGAAATAGCCATCTTCAATTTTGGATTGTAAACCCGCCAAATCGCCTCCTTGGTAATCGGCGCGTGGGTCTACATCGGGGCGATTGAGTGGGGCATCGTTGTTGGGGTTGCCATTTTTAAAGCGATCCACCAGCATAAAATACATTATTTGTGCATGTTTGTCGGTGCGTTTTAGTTTTTTTGCATCGGTAAGCACTTTTCCGTTGTGGAGCGGTATAAATAAATCGTTGCTTGCACCATTGCTGTTGCTTGCCCAAACACGAATGTGTGAGCGCTCCAAAACATTGGCTTCGGCAGGTATGTCGAAAGTGATAGTGTTGTTGCTAATTTTATGAAATTTGTTAGGCAATAAATAGTTTTGCCAATAAATGAAAATGTTTTCGATGTCGTTTTCGAAAGTTAATACAATTTTTGAGTCGGAAAAGCGCTCGGTGTAAATGCGAGGCGCAAGGTGTGCATTTCCTTTAACTTCGAGTATCGAATTGTATTTTCCAAAACCATTGTCCACTTTATCCGGATTATTGGCATCGTGGTTTTGGTCGCCATCGATGGCCATTTGATATAGATATGTGCCAGGGCTAAGCATGAGTTTAATTTCGTACAAACCGTTTTCGTTCAATACCAAATCGGGTGTGTTCGAGGCAGTCCAGTCGTTCATTTGACCAGCAATTTGCACTCTTTTCGGTTTTGCGGCGCCTGGGTTGTATGTGAATACAAATTCTTGCTTGTCCGATTTTCGGCATGGCACAGCATATGGAATTCCTTTTACCCATATTTTTACATCAACAAAAGGCTCCATTTCGGGCGCAACTGTGGCAATGGCCATGTTTTTTTGATCGTTGAGTGCAAATTTTAAATATTGGCTCGAAGCCGTTATCGAATCCACTGTTTCGTAATCGAGAATAAAGTCGCTCACAAAAAATTCGTTGTCGCCAATCTCGAGTGTTGTTAGGCTGTTGAGATTGATGTTGTTACTGCTTTTTGCAGGGTAATCGAGCTTGGGCTGACAGGCCACAAAGGCAAATAGAGTAAGTGCAATAAAAATGTTTTTCATGTGTTTATAATTAGCCCCCCCAACCCCAGGCCTCTCACCAACCATCTCCACAGGAGAAGGGGAAAGCAGGTGGAGTGAAGAGATGTTAGTATTGTAGAATTTTTTTTTACTATAATTTATTGTTAGTATTTCAAAGTTTTAACTTTAAAATGATATTTGATTACTAAGTTGTTGAAAATATCTTTTTTAATTGATTGCCAAAAATACACATTTATATTTACAAACAAACACATTGCTATTGTTTGAAATATCAAATTCAATGCAATCGTTTACGGAGATGTTGTGTGGTAGTATTGAAATGTTTTATTTGTTGTCAATTGAGCGGGTGACTTGAAGTCACCTGCTCAATGTGATTTCTTGAAAACTTTATGAAAACCGATAACATTGCAACAATGTGTAGCCACTCGAAGTAGCGATGCGTGAGGGATAGAGGCACATTTACACCGCATATTTGATGTGATAGGACCGTGAGCGGTGTTAGTGCCGAAAGCCCGACCCGAGTATTCCGAGGGGCACGCCCAGATGTTTAAAAATGAAAATTGAAAATTGAAAAATGAGATATGAAAGATAAAAAATGAAAGTGAGCCTCCCGATTTTTTTTTGTTGAAAACCGGGAGACGATGGTGTTTTATTTTATTTCGAGTATTAAAACTGTTTTTGCTGGAATGTTCATTTGTTTTTCAATGGCTTTTTCGGTTTTCGAAACAATGTTGAGTACTTTTGTTTTGCCTTTCAACATTTCGTTGAAACGTGCTGTTTCGAGCGACTTTTCGGTTTCGTTGTTGTTGGTAACCACCATCACCGTTTTGTTGTTGTCGTAACGGAAATACACATAAATGCCATCGTAGGGAATAAATTGTTTCATTTTGCCGCTTTGTAAGGCTGTTGTGTTTTTGCGATAGTGCAACAGCGTGCGCATATAATCGAAAATTTCGTTTTCGTCGGCAGTGCGGCCTTCGCGTGTAAATGCATTGCGCGAATCGCTTGGCCAGCCGCCCGGAATTGTGAAGCGGTGTCCTTCGTAATTGCCAGGAATGCCATCGAGCATTATTTCGGTGCCATAATAAATTTGCGGATATCCGCGTGTTGTAAGCAAGTGCGCCAGTCCCATTTTGAAAAGTCTTGTATCGCGTTTCACGGCTGTGCTATAGCGGTCGATGTCGTGATTGTCGAGGAAGTTCATAATGAGATTGGTGTTGGCATACACAAAATCTTGCGCATAGTGTGCATAGTAGCGTGCCATGCCTGTTTCCCAACCTTCGGGCTGCGTAAATGCTTCGTGCAATACATCTTTCAGCAAAAAGTCCATAATGCTTTGTAGGCGCGAGTCGAAGCCATCTTTGTTGTTGTTACCGCTTTGATAATAAGCTGTTTCGGCAGGTGTTTTTACCCAGCATTCGCCCACCACCATCATGTTGGGGTACTCGTTGCGAATGGATTGTATGAAATTGGCTGCAACCTGTATGTCGTTGTAGGGGTAAGTGTCGACGCGAATGCCCGAAACATTGGCCAACTCAATCCAATACACATATACTTGACGAAGGTAGTCGAAAAGTAGCGGGTTTTTGAGATTGAAGTCGGGCATGTTGGGTGCAAACCAACCTTTGGTAAGTCTTTGTAAGTCGGCATCGGCACGATGCGGGTCGGTCCAAGCTGTCATCCGATAATTGGACTGTGTATAAGTTGGCCAAGTGTTGAACCAATCTTTTGCAGGAATATCGTTCATCCACCAATGTTTGCCACCACAATGGTTGGGCACCACGTCGATAATGTACTTTATATCGTTTTTGAGCAGCGTTTCGACCATGCGTACAAAGTCGTTGTTAGTGCCCAAGCGTGGGTCGATGTTGTAATAATCGGTGGTAGCATAATGGTGGTAAGAGTATTGCGTGTCGTTGTTTTCGAACAAGGGTGTTGTCCAAAGTGCAGTTATGCCCAAGTCAGCTAAATAAGGTGCTTTTTGAATAATGCCTTCGATGTCGCCACCATGACGTTGGCCAAGATCGCTGCGATCGACACCTTGATGGTAGCCTGCGACATTATCGTTTTGCGTGTTGCCATTCACAAATCGGTCGGGCATAAGCAAATACACCGCATCGGCTTCGGAAAAGCTCGCACGCATGGCCGAGCCTTCGCGACGCGCATTGAGTTGGTACTGAATACTTTGCTTGCGACGACCATTGACTATTTCGATAGGCATTTTGCCCGCTTTGGCCTCGGCGGCAATGTCGAGATAAAGAAAAACGTAATTGGGATTGTCGGTATGCACGCGTCGCAAAAGTTGTACGCCCGGATAATTGATGCTGATGTTAGCTGCTGCAATGTTATTGCCATACAGTTTAATTTGTAATTGCGAATTGTGCATGCCTATCCACCACGAAGTTGGCTCAACACGTTGTACAAGTGTTGTGTTGCGATTGGCAAAGGCAATATTTGATGCGAAAAATATCGCCACAATGAGCATGTATGCTTTAAATGTTTTGTTGTTTGTCATATATTTTATATTATTGATTTACACATGTTTGCTGAATTCAACTTGCAAATGCAACTGAATTCTGATTAATAATTTGTTTAAA
>CAZEVV010000215.1:0-4750 GCA_964515675.1 uncultured Paludibacter sp.
CTGAAGGCAGCCACTTTGCACGCGGCTCTCAAGATCGACTACAACAGCCTTGTAAAACACTCGACGACCTTAACCAAACCGAAATGAGCTTGGCGGGCTTGCGCATCAATCCGGTTACCAACATCTCGTCGACATTAAACTACGTGAACAACTTAAAAGTGCGCAAATTCACTGACAAAGATCCTGTTACAGTAAAGGGATTGCCAGCCAATGCGCGCATTGCATACCTCACATGGTCGCCCGACGAAACAAAAGTGGCATTTACCAACACCACCAACAAAGGTGTTGAATTGTGGGTGCTCGACTTTGCAACAGCCACGGCCACAAAACTCACCGACGCTGCGCTCAATGCCAACTTAGGAAACCCTATTAATTGGTATCGCAACAGCAATGGGCTTTTGGTGCGTATGCTTCCCAAAAACAAACCCGCACTTATCGACCCCAAAAACAATATTCCAGCAGGCCCTATTATCTCGAACAGCGATGGTTCGGTATCGCAAAATCGTACTTTTCAGGATTTGTTAAAAAACCCCGACGACGAAACGAATTTCGTAAACCTCACTACTTCGGAGCTTTACACTATCGACCTTAATGGCAAAGCCACCCTCTTTTTGCCTGCCGATATGTATGCTGGCGAATCGTTTTCGCCCGATGGTAGTTTGATTTTGGTAAGTAAAATACGCAAACCATTTTCATACATAGTACCACTCAATCGGTTCCCATCGCAAAGCACCGTTTTCGATTTGCAAGCAAAAACTGTAGCTGTAGTGAACGAAGTACCTTTGGCCGAGGTAATGCCAAAGGGTTTTATGGCAGTGCGAAAAGGCAAACGCTCGATGAGCTGGCGTGCCGACGAAGCTGCAACCTTGTTTTTTGTTGAAGCCCTCGATGGTGGCGACCCTGCCAATAAAGTGGAGCATCGCGATGCAGTGTATGTATGGCCAGCGCCTTTTAATACAGCACCAAAACAAATTGCAAAAACAACATTGCGCTATGCCAATATCGAATGGGGCAACAGCGAGTTAGCAGTGCTTACCGACCAATGGTACGACACACGCCGCACTACATCGCACATTATCAACCCATCGAAACCCAACGAGCCTGCACGCAAATTGTTCGACCGCAACTATCAGGACATATATTCGGACCCAGGCAATTTGCAAACAGCCAAAAACCAGTTTAATAGATACACACTTATTATCGACAACAATCAACTATTTCTTATTGGCGATGGCTACACGCGTAATGGGCAGTTCCCCTTTGTTGATGCGCTCGACATAAAAAGTTTAAAAACGAAACGCCTTTATCAATCGGCATTTACCGACAAAAAGGAAGAGATATTTTCGATAGAAGATGTAAAAAAAGGCGAGATTTTAGTGCGCATCCAGTCGAAAAACGAATACCCCAACTATTACTTACGCAACATACGCAAACGCATTGCACCGCAACAAATCACTTTCTTTGCCAATCCGTTCGAAAGCATTAAAAATGTGCATAAAGAATTGATAAAATACAAACGTGCCGATGGTGTGGAACTTTCGGGAACGCTTTACTTGCCTGCCGGATACGATAAAAATGCAAAACAAAAACTGCCATTGCTCATTTGGGCTTATCCGGCCGAATATAAGGACAAAAATAGCGCTGGCCAAACAACTTCGAACCCCAACGAATTTACATTTCCAAGTTATGGTTCGTTTATTTATTGGGTAACGCGTGGCTATGCCGTGCTCGACGATGCTGCATTTCCTATTGTTGGCGAAGGCGACAAAGAGCCCAACGATAGTTTTATTGAGCAATTGGTATCGAATGCCAAAGCAGCTATCGATGCTGTGGATGCACTTGGATATATCGACAGAAAAAAAGTTGGCGTTGGCGGGCACTCGTATGGTGCATTTATGACAGCCAACTTACTCACGCACTCCGACTTATTTGCATGTGGCATAGCACGCAGTGGTGCATACAACCGCACGCTTACGCCCTTTGGTTTTCAGCGCGAACAACGCAACTATTGGGAAGCGAAAGATGTGTACGACAAAATGTCGCCATTTATGCATGCGCACAAAATGAAAACACCTATGTTGCTTGTGCATGGCGAGGCCGACAATAACCCAGGCACTTTCACACTGCAAACCGAACGTTATTTTCAAGCGCTTAAAGGTTTAGGAGCACCAGCTCGCATGGTGATATTACCCAAAGAATCGCACGGTTATGCTGCACGCGAAAACATCATGCACTTACTTTGGGAACAAGATCAGTTTTTCGAAAAATATTTAAAATAAATAAAACTTCCACACACAAAAAAGCCACTCAACGCAATTGCTGGGTGGCTTTTTGTGTGAAATCAGTATCTGTAAAAATAATTTTGCTTTAGAAAAATTATTGATTGTTTTAGCATTCGAACTGCGCGAAAGTTTTTTCGATTATCGCAATACATTCGTCCAATTGCTCGTCGGTAATAACCAATGGTGGCGCAAAACGAATAATGTTGGTATGTGTGGGTTTTGCCAGCAAACCATTATTGGCCATGGCCACGCACAAATCCCAAGCAATATTTGTATGCTTACTATTATCTACTATCACTGCATTGAGCAAACCTTTACCACGTACCGAAAGCGCCAATGGCGAATTATCGCAAAGCTTTTGCATGGCTGCACGAAACTTATTGCCTAAGCGAAAGGCGCGGTCGGCCAATTTTTCGTCGGTCACAACTTGTAGAGCGGCCATTGCTACTGCGCATGCCATGGGGTTTCCGCCAAAGGTAGAGCCATGCTGACCTGGCTTAATCACCTCCATTATAGCATTGCTTGCCAACACCGCCGACACAGGATATGTACCACCCGAGAGTGCTTTACCTAAAATAAGTATATCGGGTTTCACGCCATCGTAATCGCAGGCAATGAGTTTTCCTGTGCGCGCAATGCCCGTTTGCACCTCGTCGGCAATAAAAAGTGTGTTATTGTCTTTACACAGTTCGTAACAAGCTTTTAAATAACCATCGCTAGGCACATAGGCACCTGCCTCGCCCTGTATTGGCTCAACTAAAAAACCGGCAATATTGCTATTTTGCTCAAAAACACTACGCAGTGCATCGACATCGTTGTAGGGAATTTTTATAAAACCAGGCGTGAATGGACCATAATTAATGTAAGCATCGGCATCCACCGAAAACGAAACAATAGTGGTGGTGCGCCCATGAAAATTGTTTTCGCATACCACAATTTGTGCTTCGTTGGGGGATATGCCTTTTTTCTCGTAAGCCCATTTACGACAAAGTTTTATGGCAGTTTCAACAGCCTCGGCGCCCGTATTCATAGGCAACACTTTATCGAAACCAAAATATTGCGTCAGAAATGCTTCGTATTCGCCTAGTTGACTATTGTAAAAAGCACGCGAAGTAAGTGTAAGCTTTTGCGCCTGTTGCACAAGCGCATTTATAATTCGAGGATGACAATGTCCTTGATTGACTGCCGAATAGGCCGACAAAAAATCATAATACCTCTTCCCTTCGACATCCCAAACATAAACGCCCTCGCCGCGATCGAGCACCACCGGCAGTGGATGATAGTTGTGCGCACCGTATTTATCTTCGAGTGCCATGAGAGTTTGTGCTGTATGTTTCATATAATTGCTTGATTGATATTGTAATTTATTTAAAAAATTTCGGCCACCATGCAGCGCACACTTCCGCCTCCATGTTTTTCGATGGTGGGTACTGCCACAGGTATGAGCTTGCTGTGAGCGGACAATTGCGCAATTTGCTCAGGTGTGAGCGACTTATAGGCAGCTTGTGACATAAGTAAAATGTCGTTGCCATTTTTATTGGTGAGTTGCAACATATTACCAGCAAAAGCTTCCATTTGTGCTTCGGTAATTGTAATCAACTGTTTTTTTGTTTCGGCAAATGATTGCAACAATAACGCGCGCTCACTTTCAACATCGACGCTATCCATGCAAATAACCACAAACTGTTTGCCCAAGCACATAACCACATTGGTATGATATACAGGTAAACGGTTGTCGATTGCATTTTGACGCGCCGTAAAAATTATCGCCTTGTAATTAAGCCGTTTGCACAATTCTTCGAACAATACAACATCGGTACGTTCGGAAATCGATGCATAAGCAACGCCATTGTCGCGGTCGAAAATAATGCTGCCCGTTCCTTCTAAAAACCGACCATCGGCCTCGTATGCGCTAATGTCCACAATTTCGTTTTTTATTGCATTGTGCTTTTGTGCCAATTGTACAATATCTTGCCTACGCTCCAGTCGGCGATTGCGCGCATACATTGGATAAAGCACTATGCGCCCATCGGCATGCGTCGAAAACCAATTGTTCGGAAAAATTGAATCGGGCGTGTGTGGCGATAAATTATCGTCGACAACAAGCACATTTATATCGTTGGCACGCAGCACACTCACCATTTTATCGAACTCGGCAAGCGCCATTTCTTGTATATTACCGCTGCTTGGCATTGGCACCTGAAAATAATTGTTTACAGCCGTTTCGGGGTTGTAACCAAAAGCACATGGACGAACCATGAGAATTGTATCAGTAGTTTGTGTCGACATAATATTATAGTTTTTAGCCCCCCAACCCGCTTAAAAAACGAGATTAGAAAACCTTGATTTATCTTTTTTTTTGTTTATATTGTTATTATTTAAAATCCTCATCCCCAACATCCAACGGAACAATCAATCCGGATAGCAATCTGGACAAATCTTCAAATCTTCAAATTCTTAATCAAATC
>CAZEVV010000216.1:0-4723 GCA_964515675.1 uncultured Paludibacter sp.
TGTCTCGGTTTTTGGTTCTTCTATCTTTACTCTTTTGTCTTGGCTCTTGACTCTTTTGTCTATACTCTTTTATTTCACACTTTCACACTTTCACACATTAGTAATAAAGATTATTTGTTGATGGGTTTGTTAAAATGGCTACATATGATAGTTTTTATTCGTATATTTGTCATTCAATTTTGATGATATATAAAAATGAGATACATTGTATTGACATCCAGAGAACGTGAACAATTAGAACATACTTACAAAAGTAGTAACAATCATATTGAACGTAATCGTAGCTTTCAACTTTTACTTTCAGACAAGAAAAACTCTATGGCTGAAGTTTCAAGACAATCGAATACGGACATTCAAGCTGTTACAAGATTATTTAATGCTTGGGACGCCGCTTGTGAAGAAGATAAGTTTAAAACCTTATCAGTGGCTTCTGGACGAGGACCAAAGTTCAAGTTAGAGCAACTTAGAGACATACTTCCTACCATGGTTAAAGAACATAATAGGAATTTAAATCCAATCCTGCACTGGCTTGACATAGAGCACAATATAAAGATCTGCAAACAAACTTTGCAGACTTTTTTAAAAGAAACTAGGCTATAGCTTTAAACGAGCTCGACTTTCGATAAAACATTTACGAGACAAGGATCAATTTGAGAAACAACAAGCTGAAATAAATGAATTACTAAAATTACACAAACAAGGATTTTTAGATGTTTATTTTGGTGATGAAAGTCATTTTGGACTAACTCCCAATTTGCCTTATGCATGGCAACGTAAAAATAAACAATTATTACTCCCTGCATCTAAATCAAAGGCATTAAATGTTTTAGGACTAATGACTCCGTGTTGTAAACTATATTCAGAAGTATTTGAACATAATATTAACTCAGATGTCGCAATTGAATTTATGAATGGTTTTGCAAATCAAATTTCAAAAAAGACAATTGTAATACTAGATAATGCACCGATACACAAGAGCAAGAAATTTCTTTCAAATTTGGATTATTGGAGAGAACAAGATTTATATATTTACTTTCTGCCTCCATATTCGCCTGAATTGAACAAAATTGAAATACTCTGGAGATTTATTAAGTATCAATGGATTCCATTGGATGCGTATAAAAACTATCAAAATCTCAAAGACCGACTGAGCGAAACATTAAATATGGTTGGCTCAAAACATATCATTAATTATTGTTGATTACTTATATAATATTAATGGGCAAAAACTTTACGCAGCAACGAGCGCTGGTAGTGAGCATACAGTGGCTATCAGTCCATCGGGTGTGTATTTAGTAAAACTGAGCCATGCCAACTTTAATAGAACAATAAAAGTGGTGCTTTAATTGCGTTTTGTACAAATAAAAACAGCAACAACATTATTCTTTTTTTTGATAATGTTGTTGCTGTTTTTTTTGTATGTAAATGTTTTATTCTTTAATCAACTTTAGTCGCATTAAAGGTGCCATTCGTGCTTTGTTGAGCGATAGTGTTTCGTTTGTAAAACTAATATTGTCAGCCATGTCGAGTACTTTGATCAATTCCGATTCAAAATTGTCGGGGCAAGCCATCATGGTTGTAATGCCTTGGTTTATTGTAATTCGAAACTGATTTGTTATTGAATAGTTGCGAAGCATTATGTTGCAGTTTCCTTTGGCTTCTAGCCTATTGTCTTTCGAGTGAAATATTAGGTAGTGTGTTTCGGGTGAGCCTTTTACCTCTTCGCCAAAAATCTCAATAATTTGCCATCGTTTGTTTTCTATTTGTGCATTACCTGTTTTATGTAAAACATAATGTGATGCTAGTTCGCCATTTATTTTTTTGCCTTCAATTGTAAGTTGTCTTACTGCGTTTTCTTCGACACTAAACAGCATCGATTTTGCATTGCTGTTCGTGCTTTTTAGCCTCACATTGTTTTGCTCCCAACTAAAGCTGCCACTTAAAGTGTCGCTTTTTGCTTGGTTGTTTTTGTGGTATATTTTTATCATCCGAAAACTAAGGTCTTCATTCAAAGTTAACCATGTTTCGATGCGTTCGCAGCTTGCACAAGGTAAATTGCCCATATATGTAGTGGCCCACGATGGTGTGTTTTTTTCGGTAATGCCTTCTGTTTTAATTGTTGTGTTGTTTTCGCTTACAATGTTTCGCTTGTTTGTACATGCGGTTATTGTAAATAATACAATTATCAATAGCAATAAGTTTTTGTTTGTTTCCATAATTTCTGTTTTATATAAATTCAATTTCTTTACATATCAATATGCGTGCCATTCGTTATTAATCATAAAAAAACTCCTTCCGAACGTTTGTTCCGAAGGAGTATTTTTGTATTGTTTTTTGTGTTTTATCTTCTTACATTGTCGATGGCAATGCCATAGGCTTCGACGCCTAACGAAAAGTACTCAACATTGCCCGGACGAGCATTTAGTACCGACAGTGTAGCTTGTTTAATGCCTGTACGATGCGTTGGGTTGTTTGTGTAATATTCTGCCCATGTGCCTGATGGCGACGGTTTGCCAAGTGTTTCGGGGCTTCGGTATGCCCAATAAACTTTGTTGGTGGAGTTGTCGACAGCAATGCCAGTGATGTAAAGCGACGCATCGTCTATAGGTGCATTGTCGATAAGCATCGGGCTGCTACCATTGATGTTGGCCACCCAAAATCCTGCTTTGTTTTCGGGGCCAGTTGCCGAGAAATAAATTTTGCGATTTATTTGATCGATAACAAATGCATGCACTGCAAAGTCGCTCAAAATGACGCCTAGTGTTGGTACGGGCGACGAGCCTGTTGCTGCTGCCGAAAGAATGTCGGTTTCCATGAAGCGGTAAATGCCACGTCCGCTACCGCCTTTTGCCCAAAAATATGCATTGTCGAAAAATGCTATACCGCCGCTGCGTTGGTTCGATGCTAGGCCTTTGCCGTAATATCCCAATCGGTTGACGGTAGCTAAATAATATGGAATAGTTGTTTGTGCATCGACACTGCCTTTCCACTCAAAATTTCCAACGGTGCTGTTAATTGGTGTGCGATACATAAATTCGCTGTAATCGGTCCAATAAATATAGTTGGCATCAACATATCCATTATAAAAACCAAAGTGTGAACTTTTGCCATTGTTATTAGCAATTTCTGTTGCGACATTGGTTTTTAGGTCAACCACACGAATATTACCATCGCCTGTTGCATCGGTAGCCCAATTGGCATTGTAGTTTACATTTGTTCCAGCATCGAAAATATACAGTTGTTCGTTGCGCACTAAAATGTTCAGTGGGTTTTTGCCCGAAGGAATGTTTGTAGCTTCGGCTGCTTCAATGCCCAATGCAAATGTGCGTTGACGTAAAATGTTGCCGCCTTTTTGCGACATTACAAGGCTGCGCGCTTTTACATCGTGCACCTTAAAGTTGTAAGTCAGCAATGTGTCGATAATGCTACCTACTTTTATACGCAATTTCACTGTTTCGTTGGTGTTTTTTTTGTTGAAAAACACATCGAGTTTTGCAGCCGTCGACTTGTTGTTAGTAATGTTTTGCGAAACAGCATTGTCCGAAAATGTCCAGTCGTAAGTGATTGTATATCCATATGGATTGTATATCAATGCCTGAAACGTGTGTAATTGATAGTATTTTATCGAGTCGACACCAGTGTAAATTACTGGTATGCTATCATACACTGTAATTTGACGTTTACGAACATAGTTTTTGTTGGAGTCGACTTGTAGTTTTATTTCGTAGATACCAGCTTTTTTGTATGTGTAGCTTGGGTTTTTTTGGGTCGATTTTCCACCATCGCCAAATTCCCACTGCCACGAACTGGCTTCCCATTTATCGCTACCTGTGCTGAGGTTGGTGAAAACTACTTGTTGTCCTGTTTTAGGCTCTGCGGGTGTAAATGAGAAGTCGGCATCTACGCTGTTGCATGCTGCAAAAATGTAAATGGACAATAATAAAAGTAATGAAATCTTGAAATTTTTCATTCTACAATCTGTAATTTAATTACAATTAAACATATAAAAATTAATGGCTGCAAATATAATCAATTCTCTTTGCACAATCTAAAGCAATGGCGATATTAAGTGTTAATTTATGATATATTTTTACATTTCGTGTGTTTTTTAAAGCTTATTTCCTATATTTACGAATGCAAATGATTGAATTTTGCTGTCGTAATTTCATTTTTGATGTTTTGTAACGATTTAAATGTAAAGTTTTCAGGGTTTTAATTTAAAAATGGAGGTTTTATGAGTCAGAAAAAGAACTTTGTGCTCGACACAAACGTAATACTACACGATTACAAATGCATACACAACTTCGAAGAAAACGATGTTTATATCCCTATTGTTGTGCTCGAGGAATTGGACCATTTTAAAAAAGGCAACGAACAAATTAATTTCAATGCGCGTGAATTTTCGCGCGAGCTCGACTTAATTGCTAACGATGGACTTTTTAATAATGGCATTTCGTTGGGCGAGCAAAAAGGTAAACTTTTCATCATAACGAGCGGCGATTATCCCGAGGAATTGGCCAAGGCTTTTATCGAAAAAACATCCGACCATCGTATTTTGGCTTCCACGCTTACTTTACGTTCAAAATCGAAACGTACAAAAACAATTTTGGTTTCGAAAGATATAAATTTACGCATGAAAGCTTTGTCGTTAGGCATCGAAGCCGAAGATTATATCAACGATAAAGTTACCAATGTTGATATTTACAAGAAAAGTTATGAAACT
>CAZEVV010000217.1:0-2958 GCA_964515675.1 uncultured Paludibacter sp.
CTCACTTATTCTCCGTCGACTAAAAGTTGCATTTGCAAGTTGAATTCAAGATTTATAATTATTGTATGTTTAACTTTTGCTTTCGAGATAAATTACAATCAAAATTTATTGAAGTATTTTGTGTGTAGAAACACACTCAAATGCAGTTTTGTATTTTAATTGTCGTATCTCAAAAACCTACCTTGTCTGTTAAATTCGAGCTCCAATTTGTTGGATAGCTTTACTTCAATTCCCCAAAACTTTTTCTCCATTTTCACAATATAAACATCGTTCGGAAAATTTTCTTTTACATATTGACGCAGGCTTGAAGGAATAATGCTTTGCGGAATTGCTTCTTTCTTTGTGTCAATTTCTTTCCATTGTCCATTTTTGTAAAATTCAATTTCCTTACCACTAGTAAACATCAACTCGTAGGTAGTTTTCATACCTTCTTTATCGATAATCACAAATGATATTTTTTCGTTTGGAAAATGTTTTTTTATAAACTCTTGTGAAAGCTTGGGTAAGCGACTTTCATTTTTTGTCAATTTGTTGCTTGCAACGCTGTGATGGCCCAGTACTACCAGTAAAACCAATGCAATAATTAATGTAATTTGTTGTTGTCTCATAATTTTATTTGTTTAAAATTTATGATACAAAGTTCGGCACTAAATCTGGAAAGATGTTGGAAAAACAAAACGCTAGTCTAATATTTTATTTCTTTAACACAAAGTTGTGTTTTCCATTGTAGTAATAATTGAGCGAAAGCCCTGACAGTTTAGCTATCTCAAGTGCAATGCTAAGTCCTAGTCCAGTCGATTCTGAAGTTATGGTATTTGCAGGACGATAAAAACGTTCAAAAATCATTTCAGTATCAAGTGCAACATCACCATCATTAGTAATAGTAAAACTATTTTCGTTGCTCGTAATTGTGATAGTGCTTTTCGTTGGTGCATGCACAATTGCATTTTTAAGTAAATTATTGATAAGTATTACAGCCAAAGAATTATTTATCTTGTGCACAAAATCACCATAAATATTAAATTGGACCTGATAATTCTTTTCGCTATAAATTTCGAGCATATCGTCTAGTGCATGCTTAGCAATATCGGTGAAATTCTGACAACCAAGTTCAACAAACTGATTATTTTGAATTTGTGAAATAAGCAACAATGATTTATTGAGACGTGTAACTCGTTGTAGAGTTTCATAAGCCTGTCCCAAAAGCCTCATTTGCTCTTCGGTTAGTTGGCCACTATTTGCTAGCATATCAAGTTTATTAATAGCAATAGCAAGTGGTGTTTGCAGCTCGTGCGAAGCATTGGCAATAAACTCTTTTTGTTGTGCATATGCCTTTTTACTACGTTGCTGCATATTAATAGCTGCATCGTTCAACATCTTAAATTCAGTAATTTCGGTATCGTTATTTAATGCAGGCACTTCATTGCCTGGCACTATGCTATTGAGCCAATTGAGTAATTTGTGCAAGGGGCGGAACGTATGTTTTAATACCAATCGCATACCCACAAGTAAAATGCCGAGCAATAAAACAAATAACAATATAAGATAAAAAAAAATGTTTTCAATTATATTATCACGCTCTATGGTTGAGAGAAATAGTTCTATCTCGTAAAACTGGCCAGCACTATCTTTGAACGATGATTTGTATACCCGCATGGGTTCATATTCGTTCTCAATTTGAATATAAATTTTTGCGTCGTAAAAGCTATCTCGGTAATTGAGTCCTTCTTTTTCACTTATGCGTCGAATACGATAATTATCCGATAATGTATCAGCAAGCATCAAACGTTCGGGTTGCTGCAACATACGATGCACAACAAGTCCTTTGTTGTTGAGTAAACGATCGTCTGTTTCGTCCATCACTTCGTCAATAATGCTCCAATAAAACAAAGCTCCCCACAAAATAAAGATAACGAGTATGAGTGCAAACAATCGAGTATAAGTATAGCGTATCAGTTTCATAATTACACATCTTTTTTATTCGGTAACTAATTTATATCCAAATCCGTACACAGCCTTTATTTCGATAGTAGCACCAGCTGTTTTAAGTTTGCGACGCAAATTTTTAACCTGCGAATATAAAAAATCAAGGTCGTCGGACTGATCGATATTATCACCCCAAACGGCTTCGGTAAGTGTGGTTTTATTGAGCAATCTATCAGGGTTTACCATGAAATAGTACAATAAATCGAACTCTTTACGGTTAAGTTGTAGCTCATTATTATTTATAGATACAGTACGCACATCAGGCAACAACTTCACATTTTCAATAGAAATACTCATGTCGCCAGCAACTTGATTACGACGAATAAGCGATTTCACACGTGCATTCAATTCGGCCAAATGAAAGGGTTTCGGGAGGTAATCGTCTGCACCCAAATTCAACCCAAGCACTTTATCGTCGATTGCATCGCGTGCCGAAATAATAATTACACTATCACGTTTGTTCAGGCGCTTCATTTCGCTTAGCAAATCGAGCCCACTCCCGCCTGGCAGCGTAATATCAAGCAATACACAATCATAGTCGTACACGCTTAGCTTCGACAAGCCTGCTGCATAATCGACAGCAGTTTCAACAACAAATTTCTGATTTAAAAAAAATGTTTCAAGTGTTTCGCGCATGCCTATTTCGTCTTCAATTATTAGTATTTTCATTTTTATAGAATTATATTTTTTACTAAAGCGCTTGAGTTTAATTCAATGCAATAACAATATTCTTGTTGATATTGTTGATGTTATTAATATCATTGATGTTTTTAATGCAATAATCAACATTACTCTTTACACAAGCAATCCAATCAACCACATTTCAACAATATCATCCATGCCTACGGCATTTTCCTTCACACTCCTCTCACCCAAGTGCCGTAGGCACGACCGATATCGAAGCGTTGGGTTTCAACCCAATGCGATGATGATGCGTTGGGTTTCAACCCAATGCACAAAATTAAATATCAT
>CAZEVV010000217.1:3058-4637 GCA_964515675.1 uncultured Paludibacter sp.
CCAATGCGATGATGATGCGTTGGGTTTCAACCCAATGCACAAAATTAAATATCATTTTTTAAAACACTGCCACTATCAATCCACCGCCCAAATTACGTATGCCCTCCATCTCGCCTTCGCCATTGGCAATGCCTAGCTCGAGCACAAGCGTAAGTATCAAACTGTCGGTATCGTGCAACACATAGGGCAAAGGGTCGGTAGGGTCGTTGAGCTGCATGTCGAAATTGTATGCGGGCACTTTACTATAAAGCGTGTGCCACTCAGTATGTCGGTAGCAAAACCCCTGCCCTAAGGTATCGTGCGTGGTTTCGTAGCGCTTTCCACTGGCATCGAGCTGCATATCGGTGGCAATGCCCAAGCTTGCACGCAATCGAAAATGCGTATATGCTGCCACTTTGCCTGTACGCGGCTTTATGTTGAGTGCCAACTTGCTGTCGAAAGCAGGTATTTGTACAGTAGCCATTTGTTCGTCGCGCAAAGCCGTATGCACATAGGGCACACGCCACATGCTCGACAAAGGTTGTTGTCGACAAAATTCATAATTCTGTAGCAATTGTCGGTATTGCGACAGCATAATGCTACGTTCACCCTTGGGCCGTTTGGTATCGCAAGCCTGTATACTGCGCATTGTTTTGTTGAGCGAAGCTGTAAGATTGTGGTCGGCAACAGTTTTTAAACCCGAAAAGGTCATACGTACATTTTTGCACATGTTAGCTACGCCACCAAACTCGAGGTTATGTTTGCGTAAGTTGGCAAATGCCGGACTATTACTTATTTTTGTTTTCGAGGCACCACCCTTGCCACGCACAATAATTTTATTGCTATCGTGGCGGGTATAAAACGACAAATTGCCCAGTGCACCCTCTATTTGTGTCAAATCTTTTACACGTGCCATATATGCTTGTATTTAAAATATCACATTTATAATTCGTTCTTTAAACCGCTTTTAAACTCCATTTATAAAGCATATAAATCTCAGCTTATATGCAATAGGAGTATTTATAGTACAAAGTTATTAAAAATACATCAAATATAGAAATAAATAAGATTTAAAATACATATAAAATATACCCATGAATGTATATTATATGTATTTTATATGTATTTTATATGTATTTTATATGTATTTTATATCACTACACAATAATGAGCAAATATGTAGTTAGAACGACAAGAAATGCCCAATACTGCACATATGAACCGCTGTTTGTTGCAATGGCATACCGACACTGACATAATTATTCACAGCCATAAAAGCAGCAGCGTCGCAAAACATTGATAAAAAACCAAATGCTTTGATTTTTAGGCTGCAGCGCACCGCAATATGGTAGCACCATGGGAGCTTATTTGCACTATAAAAACCTTTTGGCTAAAGCCCTTATTCTTAACACATCATAAAAAATGGCCTAAAGGCCAATCCTATTTATACATTGTTCATATAAAAAGATTTGACGAGCAAAGCTTGTGACATGAGACGCGGCATGCGACAGACAAGATATATTTGGCCTACGGCGGCTAAGAGACACCGTGGTAACACTCTTTATGTATATGCTTCGCCTACGCTTAGCAAGCACTAATT
>CAZEVV010000218.1:0-4588 GCA_964515675.1 uncultured Paludibacter sp.
TTCTCACTTATTCTCCGTCGACTAAAAGTTGCATTTGCAAGTTGAATTCAAGTTTGAATACGGATTTACACAGATAAAATGCATTTACAATTTTCACATTAACCATTTACCATTGTAATATATTGTGTGATAAAGGTTTTGCATTTTATTCATATGCATTACTCCAAATCTCCCTCATACCTCATGTTTAACTTATGAAGAATGAAGAATGAAGAATGAAGAATGAAGAATGAAAAATGAAGAATGAGGGAGGAGACAAGCTCGAAACCCGAAACCCGAAACTCGAAACTCAGAACTCGAAACTCAGAACTCGAAACTCGAATCTCTCTCAAACTTCCTCCGTTTTTCCTGATTTTATTTCCACTTTTTTAGCATTAATAATAATCGTAACATCTGGTCCTTTGATGTTGTGAATAATAATTGTTTCTTTCATTACCTTGATGTTGAGTTGGTTGTCTCGAAACAAGATGTTGAAAGCATAAGCATTCCAATTTTCGGGGATGTGCGGACTAAAATGCAACTGATTGTTGACAATGCGCATGCCGCCAAAACCTTGCACAATGGCGAGCCAAGTTCCAGCCATACTTGTAATGTGCAAGCCTTCGGCCACCTCGTTGTTGTAGTCGTCGAGGTCGACCCGTGCAGTTTGTAAATACAGCTCGTAGGCTTTTTTGGTGTTGCCTATGGCGCTTGCAACAATAGAGTGAATGCATGGCGAAAGCGACGATTCGTGTACGGTGAGCGGTTCGTAAAAATCGAAATTGCGTTTTATTTGCTCCAAACTAAAATCGCTCTCGAAAAAGTGTAAGCCTTGTACTACATCGGCTTGCCTTATGGGCGATGAGCGAAGTATGCGATCCCATGTCCAATGCTGAATAATTGGGCGTTCGCTTGCAGGTATGTCATCGGCAAGAATTAATGGCTTATCGAGAAAGCCATCTTGTTGAAGAAAAATTCCGCGTTTTTTGTCTTCGGGATAATACATGTCTTCGATGATGCGTTTCCACAAAAATACCTCTTCGTTGTTGAAGTTGATTTCTTGCACAAGATTATCGTACTTTACAAAGTCGAGTTTCTTTACTATGTCGATACATTGTATGCAATATTTCAGTGTCCATGTAGCAATATAATTCGTAAACCAATTGTTGTTCACATTATTTTCGTACACATTGGGGCCTGTAACGCCTAACATTACATATTTTTGTTTTTCGGTCGACATGTTTACACGTTGCGCCCAAAAACGCGAAATAGCTATGAGCATTCGCAAGCCATAATCGACAAGAAAATTGTTGTCGCCCGTGTAATGTACGTAATTTTCGATAGCATAGGCTACTACACCGTTGCGATGAATTTCTTCGAATGTCAATTCCCATTCGTTGTAGCTTTCGTTGCCATTAAATGTAGCCAATGGGTAAAGCGCTGCGCCATTGTTAAAGCCCAGTTTTTGAGCGTTTTGTATGGCCTTGGGTAAATGGCGATAGCGGTAGAGTAGGAGATTGCGTGCTACATTTTGTGGCGATGTACACAAATAAAACGGAACACAAATGGCCTCGGTATCCCAACGTGTAGCGCCATAATATTTTTCGCCCGTAAATCCTTTTGGGCTGATATTCAGGCGGGCATCGGTGCCATTGTAAGCCTGGTTGAGCTGAAAAATATTGTATCGAATGCCTTGCTGAGCGCTAATATCGCCATCGATCATTACATCGGATTGTAGCCATTTTTCGGCCCAAGCGTTAGCGTGCTCGCTAAAAAGTTGATTCCAACCTTTGTTGCGTGCTTCGCGTGCTAAAGTACAGGCATATTGCGTGAGGTCTTCGCGCGGATGATTGAGCGATGTTGCAATGGCCACGTATTTGTTTAAACACACTGTGTCGCCAATTCGCATGTCGGTACCAACGCTAAAACCAGCCACTTTTTCTTTTTCAATTTTTGTTGGATTTACGTTTAGAAGCTCATTGTTTTTATAAAACGAATAAGTTAATGCACCGCAAATATGAAAGTCCATTTTGCGTGTTTGAGCCCATAAGTGCGACACATCTTTTTCGGTTTTTGTTTGCAAAATATTCCAAAATGGCTCATCGTAATTTGTTTTCTGGTTGCGCACATCACCATCAATAAGGGGTAAAAACGATATGCGTCCTTCGAAATTGAGCGATTTTACAGTGTAACTTATGGCGCCCAATTCGTAGTTGTCCATGCTCAAAAATCGTTTTACGCTCACAGCAATGCGATGCCCTTTGAATGAAGTGGCCTCAAAACTACGTTCCAAAAAACCTTCGCGCATATTAAGTGTACGCCTAAAGTTTTTAACATCCCATGTGCCTAAATCGAGGCGTTCGTCGTTTACACGCACACTTATAACTGTCCAGTTAGGGGCATTTACTATTTTGTCATTGGCATCGGCATAGCCTGTTTTCCAGTTGCCACGTTCAGCTCTTTCGGGGTAATAAATACCTGCAATGTATGAGCCAATAAGCGTTTCGCCCGAATAGTGTTCTTCGAAATGTGCCCTTTGTCCTATATATCCATTCCCTATGCTAAATATACTTTCGGATGCTAATTGTAGGTTTTCGTGAAAACCATCTTCAATTATACACCAAGGGTCTTGCTGTAGGTATTTTTTCATAATGCTCAATATTTTTATTTTGATACTAATTTATATGCTATTGTTGTTTTTCTTTTATAAATAACGATAAAATGGATGCAATCATAAGCGATACGCCAGCCATTACAATGCAAAGCACCGGATTGTTGTTGAATAAATATTTTAAAATTAAACCTGTAAATATCCCGCTCACAATTTGTGGGATGGTGATGGAGAAGTTGAAAAGCCCCATGAACATGCCCATACGATTCGCTGGTATTGCATTGGCCAACATCGAATACGGCATAGCCAAAATACTTGCCCAAGCTATACCCATACCTATCATTGGCAATATTAAATGTTTTTCGTTGCTAAAAAGTATAAACGATAGTAATGATATACCGCCTATGAATAATGCGAGTGCATGCGTGCGTTTTTTGCTAAATCGTTTGGCCAATATAGGTAACGAAAGGGCTAAAATTGCCGATACGCCATTGTAAATACCAAACAAAATTCCAACCCAATCGCCCGCTTCTTGAAATGAGCTTGATTTTGGGTCGGTGGTGTCGAAAAAATGCGCTGCAACTGCGGGTGTTGTGTAAACCCACATCGAAAAAAGTGCAAACCACGAGAAAAACTGCACAGCTAACAGTTGAAACATAACTGGCGGTATTTTAAATTTCTCCTTCGTGCTTTCACTGCTTTCGGCTTCGAGCACTTGCGGAGGATATTCGCTTGTACGTGCAATTGTCCAAAGCATTGACCCGAGTAATACAGCTGCACCAATATAAAACGAATAAACAAGGTTGTCGGCAATTAGTCCATCTTGGCTAGCTTCCTTCGAAACCCCAAACCAATTGCCTAAAATATACGGAAGCCACGAACCTACTACTGCACCAATACCTATGAGTAAAGTTTGCATCGAAAATCCCAAAGTATGTTGTTCTTCAGGTAGCTTGTCGGCCACCAAAGCTCTAAATGGCTCCATCGAAATGTTGATAGAAGCATCCAAAATCATGAGTAAGCCACCGCCAATAAACATAGGCGCTATAAGGCCTGTGAGGTGTGGTGCATTGGGTAGCATGATGAGTGCTGCGCTCGAAAGCAATGCGCCCACCAAAAAATACGGTCGCCTGCGTCCCAGCCGAGTCCATGTGCGATCGCTCATGTAGCCAATTATTGGTTGAACAATCATGCCTGTTATAGGTGCTACAAGCCAAAACCAACTCAAATGATGCACATCGGCACCAAAAGTCATAAGTATGCGCGAAGCAAAACCATTTTGCAACGCAAAGCCAAATTGTATGCCCAAAAAGCCTAAGCTCATGTTCCAAATTTGCCAAAAAGAAAGCTTCGGTTTCATAAATTATCGGATTTGAAGATTTGAAAATTTGAAAATTTGATGATTTGAAGCTTTGTGCCGATAGTTATCGGGATTGAAAATTTGATGATTAACAGTGCGAAGAACTGTTTTTATATTATTGAATATCATATAATAGATTTCATTTTTGATTTTTATACATTGTTTATTTTATGTGTTTTGTTTAGTTTCATCTTTGAATTTCCCCCCTTTTATTTCTGCCTTTTTTAAATATGACATGAAATTTTTAATAGAGATAGAAATTATAATATTTTCTTCAATAAGTGTATCAAATTCATTTTTATCAACATACTCAAAGTCAAATGCACGGTAAATTTGCGAACGTGTTTCTCCACATGAACCTTTTGCTATTGATAAAAAGTGTATGAATTCTTTGTTTCCCTCTCTCTCAAAGCCCTCAGCAATATTGTCCATAACCGAACCAGAAGAACTAAGAATTTGGTCTTTCAATCCATAATCTCTTGAAAAGGCAGTTTTTTTTGTAGCACTGAAAATGTTTTTACACATTACACGTGCTTTTTTCCATAAATCCAAATCTTCGAATCGATTAATAGTAGCCATTTGATTTCTAATTAATTGTGTTTTAAATATTATTTAGTGCTTATCTGCTTAGAATAAGC
>CAZEVV010000219.1:0-4564 GCA_964515675.1 uncultured Paludibacter sp.
CCATTCTAACCTGCATCATAAATCGACTATTAACTAGAAGCTCATTATACTTAAAAAGAAAGAATAAATTTGCTCTATTCAAAAATCTATATTTTAAAATCTTTCAAATCCATCAATCCCGATAGCGATCGGGACAAATCCATCAAATCTTCAAATTTTCCCATTCTTCAATTCTTTCAAATCTTTCAATTCAATCGTTTGCATAAACAAACATCATATTTATTGCTATTGTAACCACACATGTGCTATTTTTTTATAATTTTGTAGTTAATATAAACACAACACGCACTTTAAGCGAGATAAGACACTAAATATATGCGCATTACATTTAAAATTGAATACATAGCCAAATGGGGCGAAACATTGGCATTATTAATATATGAGGCTTCCGACAGAATAAATAGCTATGCGATGCAGTGTTCGCAAGTTTCGCAATGGTCTGTCAATATCGAATTCCCCAACAACACGAATAACATCATATATCAATATGGTATCATCGATGCACAAGGCGAAATGCATCCTGCATATGGCGGCGAACGTAAAATTCACGATTTGCGCGGAATTGATTGTATTGTGCAGGACCAATGGCGTGGACCCTATGGCGATGTACCTTTTTCGTCGAAAGTATTTCAGGACTGCTTTTTTGTGCGCAACAACCCACACATTGCTCAAGGCAAAAAGAATGTACAATTAATCCTCAATCTCAATTGTCCGCAAATGGAACCCAACAGGCATTTTGCTATTGTTGGCAATCAAGCATGTTTAGGCAATTGGGATGTAGCAAAAAAAGTACGCCTCGACGAACAACAATATCCCATTTGGAGCATTGCATTTGCCGAAGGCGAAATAAAATTTCCGCTCGAATACAAATATTTAATTGTTGACACTGCCACCGACGAAGTACTTGCTTGGGGGGGCGGTCCCAACCGAACAATTAACAAAATAGCAAGCAATGTATGCACAATTAAAAACGACGAGCATTTTCTTCGCACCATCCCATCGTGGAAAGGCACAGGTGTGGCCATTCCCATTTTTTCGTTGCGAAGCAAATCGGGCTTTGGTGTTGGCGAGTTCAACGACCTTAAACTCATGGTCGACTGGGCTGTAAAAACAGGCCAAAAGCTTATTCAAACTCTCCCAATCAACGATACTGTTCTTTACCACACCAATTACGACTCGTACCCCTACAATGCTGTTTCGGTGTATGCTTTGCATCCTATTTATTTAAATTTAGAAAAAGTTGGGAAAATAAAAAACAAAGAGCGAAAAAGCTATTTCGATGCACTGAAAAAGGAATTGAACGACAAAACATTTTCGGATTATCAAAATGTAATGAACGCAAAATGGGAATATTTGCGTGAGATATTTGAGCAAGAAGGCAAAAAAGTATTTGAAAAAGAAGACTATAAAACATTTTTCGAGAACAACAGTGAGTGGTTGGTGCCTTATGCAGCATTTTCGTTTTTACGCGACAAATACAAAACACCCGAATTTGGCTTGTGGGATGAATTTTCGATTTTCGATCGACAAGAAATTGAAAACTTCTGCTCGCCCAAAAATGAACATTACAACGATATAAGTTTTTATTATTATATACAATATCATTTGCACCTTCAACTTACCGAGGTACACAACTATGCGCAATCCAATGGCATTGCCATAAAGGGCGACATCCCCATTGGCGTGAGTCCCAAAAGTGTTGATGCTTGGGTGGATCCACAACTGTTCAACCGCCAAGTACAAGCAGGTGCGCCGCCCGACGATTTTTCGGTAACCGGTCAAAACTGGGGCTTCCCAACCTACAATTGGGAGTTAATGGCAAAAGATGGCTACCAATGGTGGCGCAAACGATTCGAAAAAATGGCCGAATATTTCGATGCTTATCGCATCGATCATATCTTGGGCTTTTTCCGTATTTGGGAAATTCCCGAAAACGATGTTTGGGGACTCACCGGCAGTTTTCATCCTGCACTGCCCTACACACGCAACGACTTACAAAAATTGGGTTTGTGGTGGGACGAGGATAGGTTTGTAAAACCATACATGCGACAACATGTATTATACTCAATTTTCGGAAAATATACCGACGAAGTTATTCGTGAATATCTTTTACCCGACGGTTGGCAAAACTTCAAGTTTAAACCCGAATACGATACGCAAAAGAAAATTGAAAAACATTTTGCCAATTTGGGCTATAACTTTGGCAACAAAGAGTTACTCATACGCGATGGACTTTATGCATTGCACTGCGAAGTGCTTTTTGTACGCGATGTGCGCGACCCTGAAAAATTTCACCCACGCATATCAATGCACTCTTCGGCCAGCTTCCGCGACTTGAACGACGAAACACGCCGATTGCTCGATAAACTTTATGTCGACTATTTTTATCATCGACATACCGATTTTTGGAAAGAAAAAGCATACGAAAAACTTCCTGCACTTATTTCGGCAACAAAAATGTTGGTATGCGGCGAAGATTTAGGTATGGTACCCGACTCGGTGCCCGATGTAATGAACTCGCTCGAAATTCTTAGCTTGGAAATACAACGCATGCCCAAAAAAGCCAATGCCGAATTTGCCATGCCCAAAGATGCGCCCTACCGATCGGTGTGCACAACATCTACACACGATATGAATCCAATACGTGCTTGGTGGGAAGAAGACAGAGCCATTACCCAAAAATTTTACAACAAAGGCCTCGAAATGCCAGGCAATGCACCCGAAAAATGCGAACAATGGATAGCCGAACGCATTGTTGTGCAACATCTTGAATCGACAGCCATGTGGGTTATTTTACCTTGGCAAGATTGGATGGCAATCGAACCAAGCCTTTGTCTTGAGCACCCTTTTGCCGAACGTATAAATGTGCCCAGCGACCCGCGCAACTTTTGGTGCTATCGCATGCACATTAGTTTAGAAAAATTGCTCAAAGAGGAAAAATTTAACGTAAAACTCAAAGAACTTATTCAAAGTTCGGGCAGATAATTGGAATTAGCTGATATTTTGACTATTTTTGCACTCCGTAAAGATTAATGTAGGATTTCAAAAAAAATAATATTTTCAGCAATGAGTGATCAACGTTACAACCTGCGCGGCGTATCGGCCTCGAAAGAAGATGTGCACGCAGCCATCAAAAACATCGACAAAGGACTGTTTCCGCAAGCATTTTGCAAAATTGTACCCGATTTTTTAGGGGGTGATAGTGAATATTGCAACATTATGCATGCCGATGGTGCTGGCACAAAATCGTCGTTGGCATATGTTTACTGGAAAGAAACAGGCGACATATCGGTTTGGAAAGGCATAGCGCAGGACGCTTTGATAATGAATATCGACGATTTACTTTGCGTTGGTGCAAGCGATAATATTTTACTTTCGTCAACCATTGGTCGGAACAAAAACCTCATTCCTGGCGAAGTAATCTCGGCCATCATCAATGGTACAAACGAATTGGTGGAAGAACTTGCAAATGTTGGCGTAAACATTTACCCCACTGGCGGCGAAACTGCCGATGTAGGCGATGTGGTACGAACCATTATTGTTGACAGTACAGTTACTTGCCGCATGAAACGCTCTGATGTGATTGACAACGCCAATATTCGTCCAGGCGATGTAATTGTTGGCCTATCGTCGAGCGGACAAGCCACCTACGAAAAAGAATACAATGGCGGCATGGGCAGCAATGGCCTCACCTCGGCACGCCACGATGTTTTTGCTTCGTACATTGCCGACAAATATCCCGAGAGCTACAACCCCGACATACCAAAAAATTTAGCTTATTCAGGCTCACGTAAACTTACCGATAAAGTAGAAGGCCTTTCGCTCGATGCAGGAAAATTGGTCCTTTCGCCTACACGCACCTATGCACCAGTGATAAAAGCTATTTTGGACGAGATGCGCGACAAAATACATGGCATGGTGCATTGCTCGGGCGGCGCACAAACCAAAATTTTACATTTTATCGACAATTTACGTGTTGTAAAAGACAATATGTTCGCAGTACCGCCACTCTTTAAAATGATTCAAGAAGAATCGGGAACAGCATGGGCCGAAATGTACAAAGTTTTCAACATGGGGCATCGTATGGAAATATATATGAACGAAAATGATGCAGCGCGTATCATCGAAATATCAAAATCGTTCAATATCGACGCACAAATTGTAGGACGTTGCGAAGCTTCCGACAAAAAAGAACTTATTATTCGAAGTGAATTTGGAGAATTTCCCTATTAAGCAAAAAAAGTTTAACGAATAATTAATTAGCTACTAATTATTTAGTAAATAAAGGTATTTTTTTCTTCAAATTTATTTGCAAAAACACTTGCAGAATCAAATAAAAGCAGTATCTTTGCAACCGCTTTGAGAGAGTAACACACGTGATTATTTCGAAGCATAAACGGGGTGTTAGCAATAACATTTTTACGGGGTGTAGCGCAGTCCGGTTAGCGCATCCCGATTTAAAATCGGGAGAGTCGTGAATCCGAATCCCGCGCAAAAAAAAAGATATTTCGGGGTGTAGCGCAGTCCGGTTAGCGCATCCCGATTTAAAATCGGGAGAGTCGTG
>CAZEVV010000220.1:0-4488 GCA_964515675.1 uncultured Paludibacter sp.
TCGAATTCATTGGTCGAACTGTGTTTTTTGAGGCCAGCATTGCGTGCACTCACTTGCAATACATAAGCCGATTTTCCTGCGCTAAAATCGCTGCGTATCGCTAAGCCTTGTCCGAACGAAGCTTTGTAATCGCCCAAAACAATGGTTTTAAAAATGCCCAATTTCGATAATTGCAAATAAGCCGACAAATAATCATAGCCTAACTTCCCCTTAAAATCAAAACTTTCACCAGCATCTTTTTCGGCCGTGATGCCTGCCTGCACCCTATCTTTAAACTGAAACCGATATCGCATGGAGTGATAAATGGGCGAACCTTGATAAAGTTTTGCATCTTTTTCGGCATCATTGGTCAATTTATATCCTGCTTTTGGTTCAATGCTTCTATCGGCACGCAAAAAAACAGTGTTTTTACCGTACTTTATCACATCGCGCCACAACAAAGGCGGCGCTTTGACATTGCTTTCGCCCACATAAACAAAATACAACATTCGCCGAATGTCAGTCATGTCGAGTCCATCAATCAATTGTAATTCAACAATGTCATGCAAAGCCCCAAAGCGATAGATATGATACAAAACATTTTCAATTTGCTGATCGGATAAAAACAACAAACGCTCCATTTCGTGGCGATTTGTTGCATTCAGATTTATGCGATTGGCAGCAACGGCCATCAATTCATTGTAAAATGTTTCGAAATCAATTTCCGATTCACTTTCACCAACATACTGCTCAAACATTTCCGATAAGATTTGCTCGGTAAGCTCCACAGCTTCTTGCGCTTGCAAAAATGCGGTGGAAACAATAAATAACAGCACAAAACAAACTTTTCTGGCCATAGTGTTAGCGGTTTTTGTGGTTGGCAAAACGATAACTTAATCTACCCACAGGACTCACGCCCAAAATCGGATGCACATCAACATTGCAATCGAAGCGCAAAGCATCCCACACAAAACCCACACCACCGCAAAACACTAGATAGTCATGCGAATAAACGCCTAGTTTGAACATCATTTTTTCCTTAAAAAAATACTCGAAGCCACTAGCAACGCGCAGTGTCGAACTTATTTCCTTGTCCAATTGCGAGCGCCACGTCAATTCGGGCGAAAGACCATAGCTTACACCCAAACTAAATATTGCAGGCAATGCACTGTCCTCAAAATCAGAGGCTATTTGTTGATGAAAAGGGTTGAAAGCCGAAAAAGCAACAGTTAGCTTCTCGGATAATTTAGTTGTAATGCCCAAATTAGGCACAAAAGCCAACCGATAATTATTGTCGACAGGATGATAAGCTGCCAAACAGTTCAATTGCAAGCCCATGCTAAACTTATCGCGGTAATTACGGGCAAAACTCACACCCACCAACATTTCGTTGTACGCCGAAAAACCAAAATGCGAAAACGAAAATGACGTGTTTACAAAAGATGTTGGGAGAGCAAAACTAAAACTTTTGGTAGATAATTCTTTGATAATAAACCGATTTTCGTACTGTAAACTAAACTCGGCTTGCGGCACAAAAGCCAAATTTGCAGGATTATCGAAGCCCGACCATTGACTTGCATTGGCAGTAGCAGTATTAGCAATCGATACCGAACTGGGCAATGTATTGGCCACCTGTGCGTACGAAAAATAACAACCAAGCCACAAAAATGCGGCGCAGAAAAAACACTTCATAAGCTTAAAAAAGGAATGTATCGGTTAAACACATAAAGGCAAAATCATAGCTATTGCATTTATTGTAAATAACTGACAGATTAATACTTGTTAATGATAATAAAAGAAAAAACGTGCGTCAAAAGTAATGAATTATTGCAAAAAAACAAAGGAAAAATGAGAAAAATGAAGAAAAATTTTCAATCTTTTGCCCCCAATGGCACATGAATAGCAATATCGAAATTATAACTACGAAAATTCTTATAATCCAAATCTCTTAAAGGATTAAAAACCGGAAATCCTGGTCCAATTTTAAACCAAAAGCTTTTGGTTCGAAAACCAATTTTGGGATTCAACAAAAGTGAAGTATGTCGTTCGAGATGACCATCCCAACTGTCTTGTTCAGGAACATGTAACACCGAGAGTGAGGTGTCAAAAGTAAATTTATTGTACTGTCAGCCATAAAAAATTGAACCAGAATAAATCCTTTGAAAAAGAAATACGCCAGTAATATCGGCTCCGTAATAATTCGTAAATCGAATGTATTTGTTATAATTATTTATACTTAATTTTGGAGGAAAAATAAATGTGAGTATATTCTCAGGCCCATAGCAAAGCCATATCCCAAACTGTATGAGCGATTTGGCATTTGTTTTTTAAAAGCCAATACATTGTCAACTTTTACTGTGCTAAATGTATCTTTAACAGTAATTTGTTGTGCTTCGAGGCGCACAAAGCAATATACAAACACAAATAAAACGTACAATTTTCTCATACTCTTAATTCTTAGATAAAACAAACTGTAATTACATTCAAAAAAATATAAGTCCTCTGAATGCTTTTACACTTCGAGGACTTATTCATTATTTTTTAAGGATGCACAAACTTATCGCCCGTTGCATCAATTATTGTTTTTTTCCAACTATCAGGATAATCAACATGTTTTACTTTGGCTGGATAGCCATGCGGATTGCGCAAGAACTTACCGTTTTCTTCTTGTTTCACATTGCCATCCATATATTTTACCAACAAAAAGTTGAATAAGTCGTGCCATTCAGCCACAGTATTGGTGGCTTCGGTAACCGAAAATTCAGTTAACAATGCACGTGCAGCAGCAGGGTCGGTCGTAAAAAGCGATTGTGCTGCTTTGTCGATGGCTGGCACTTTTTTGATAAAACTATTTTCTAATTTTTGCTGACGGGCAACTACATCTTTGTGCATCAAATCGTAGCGCAAATACGAAAAATTAGCTACTTTATTGAATGCCCAAAAAGCTGATGTTGGTGAGTAAGTTAGAATATCACCATTTCCTTCGGCAAAAGTTTCGGGTGCGCGTGTCATGCCGCAGTACATGGGTACATAAACGGTCGAACCCGCATCGTCGACACCAAACCAACTGATACCACCAATCACATCGGGCAACCACGAACGGGCTTGTGCAATGTACGAAAATCCTGTTTGTTGCGTAACTGTCACGCGCTCATGAAAATACTCCTTTCCTTCGTGTTTCCACGTGAGCGGACGCCAACGATAGGGCAAACCATGCGCACCTGCACCCACATCTTGCGTCATGCAAAATTCGGTTCCTTGTAAGTGGTCGCGCTTAGCTTCGAACAAGTCCGACACACTTAATTTGCGATTTGGCACTATATAAAGCGGCATACGCTTCGTATAATCCTTTCCTGAAACATAATCCTTATATTCATCCATTTTATCGCTAAAACGACGGAAAAAAGCCCAAACGCGCATTTCGCAAAAACGAACAGCACCAAAATCCAAAGGTGCATAAACATCCGAAAAACTAAATTCTTCGTTTTTTCCTGAAAAATAACCTTTCGAACGAGCAAAATCAATTACATCGTGCGAATAAATTGTTTCGACAGCGGGATTATTTATTAACGATAAATGTTTGCTGCTTATAGATGTTTTGCCGTTGTGTAATGGAAAATTTGTAATGCGCGCCTGGTTGGCATGTGCCGATATGGCATTGTCGGGAATACGAATAGCCACCCAAACAGCTCCTTTGTGCTTATTTACAGTGGTTTTTGTGCGCTTGTTATAAACCATTTCGGTACCTTTACCAATAATTTCCATAAACCACACCTCGTTTTTATCGGCTATCGAAAACGATTCGCCTGAGCTATTGTAACCATATTGGTCAACCAATTCAATAATTACCTTTATAGCTTCACGTGCAGTTTTTGCTCTATCGAGTGCCACAAACATAAGTGCAGCATAATCCATGAGTCCAGTCGAATCTTCCAATTCGGCACGACCACCAAAAGTACTTTCGCCAATCGAAACCTGATGCTCGTTCATATAACCAACAACATTGTAGGTTACAGGTGCTTGCGGAATTTTGGTGATTAATGCATTGGTGCTTCTGTTGCGAATTTCAACCATTGCATCGGGCGCATTGCTCCCACCCTGCCTAAAATACAACTCACCATAGCGAATGTGCGAATCGGCGGCATACGATATCATTGTCGAACCATCAATGCTAGCCTTTTTCCCTACCAAATAGCTTGTACATGCCATTGCAGGCTTTACAGCAAGCAAAAGAAGCACGATAAAAAATAAATGTTTGAAATGTCTCATTTTAAATAAGTGTTTAAAAAATTTTCCGATAATAAAAAGTAAAGATAATAATTATGAGATATGCTAAGCACATATGTTTCATTTTTTTATAAATTTTGGCGGTAATGCTTAGGTTGAATGGTTTAAAAAAAAATAACCGCTTGATGAAGAGATCGAAGAAAGCGACAGGGAGGTGGCTTGTCCCTTACTATACTAAAAGATTTATTAATTATTAATACCAAATTAATGCATGATTTTTTA
>CAZEVV010000221.1:0-4433 GCA_964515675.1 uncultured Paludibacter sp.
AGGGACAAGCGACCTCCTTGTCGCTTAAAGTAGCATTTCAAGCGATTAGAAATCGCTTGTCCCCTATGTGATATAGCTTTATGATTAATGGATAATTAGAACAAAAAAAATGTAATACCATATTCTAATTTCAACTACACTATACAAAGTTAGGGGCAAGCGACCTCCTTGTCGCTTGAAAACATCAAAATGTTGTGTAAATGAATTGGTTTTCAATCGTAAATTGTAAATCAATAAATCGTAAATTCTTTCATCCCTAGCACTTCAAAAAAGTAATGTTTCGGGGCGATAGCGTTCCAACGCTGTCATAAACCTGTTGCAAAACGAGTGCTAGTTGCATACTTTCTTATTTCATTTTTGTAATTTTCATTGCAAATCCTCCACCCTGCGCCATTTGTATGCTAATGCTACGATTTTGCGGAATGCTAACAATTTCTCGTTTGTAATCGCGGGCTACTCGGTTTGCATTTATTCCATCTCGGAATATTTCGGCCTGAAACTCGCCCTCGCCAAGGAATGTGAGATCGAGCGTGAGCAGGCGTTGGTCCCAGTTTGTAAGTGCTCCAATGTACCAGGTGTTTTTGCTGCGGCGAGCGGTGCAAATGTATTCGGCAATTTTGCCTTTGAGAATGCGTGTTTCGTCCCATACAGTGGGTACAGCTGCAATAAATTGGGTGATTTCGGGCTCGGCCATATAGTTTGAGGGGTTGTCGCACAGCATATTGAGCGGCGATTCGAAAACGATATATTGTGCCAATTGTCGGCATCGGGTCCCCTGACTCATGGGTTCGTTGTTGATGGGCTGATAGTTGCTTCGGGTAGCGTTGCGCATGGCTCCTTGTGTATAGTCGATGGGGCCAGCAACTTGCCTCACGAAGGGCAGCGTTACGTCATAACTTACCTGATCGACGGTTGCGGGCGACCATTTCATTTGCTCTAAACCGTGCACGGCTTCGAAATTGATAACATTGGGATAGGTGCGCTGCAAACCAGTGGGTTTGTAGGTGCCGTGGTAGTTGAGCAACATATTGTATTTGGCGGCAATGGCGGCTGCACGGTAGTGAAACTCAACCATTGGCTGATCGTCGCGATCCATGAAATCGACCTTAAAACCTTTAATTCCCATGGCCGAATAATGTCGACAAACCCTTTCGATATCGGCATTGAAGGCATTGAAGCCTGCCCAAAGAATTAAGTCGACCTTGCGCTCCTTGGCATAGGCAACCAGCATTTCGAGATTAATTTCGGGAACTACCTGAAACATGTCTGATTTCAAATTGACGGCCCAACCCTCGTCAAGAATCACATATTCGACACCAAATTTCGAGGCAAAATCGATGTAATATTTGTATGTTTCGTTGTTTACCCCCGACTTAAAATCGACACCATACAAATTCCAGTCGTTCCACCAATCCCATGCTACTTTGCCAGGTTTTATCCAACTTACATCAGTAATTTTTGATGGAGTTGCCAATTTATAAACAAAGTCGCTATTGGCCAATTCAATGTCGTTGGCAGCAATTATTAAACCACGCCAAGGCAGAATACTTTGGGCATTTCCTTTGGCAATAAAGTTTTCGCGTTGGGTCACAATTTCTTGTAACATATTGTGTCCGCCCATTTCAAGTTTCGATGGGTAGGCTGGAAAAATGGCTTTCAGACTATTGGATCCATCTGTATTTGCAAGATACATACCCGGATAATTAATTAAATCGGACTCGACAAGACATACTTTTTTGTTGTTGGTGCATTCGATAACCAAAGGCGTCATTGCAAGACGTGTTGGTATGAAATTACTAATATTTTTGTACTGATAGGTGTTTTCGTGCGAGTTAAAAAACTGTTTCTCGAAACTATCTTTTGCTCCATTTCGGTCGTCGACATAGGCAACATAAGCCTTGTTGTTGGCCGTAAAATTGAAATTAACCAACTCGTTTTTGATTGTAAAATCGCTTTTTCCACCATACACATAGCGATAAGCAACACCATCGTTATAAGCCCTGAAAATAAGCGAAAAACCATCAGCAAACTGTATATTGAGTTCGTTGTAATGATCAATTACTTCGGCTTTTTTGTAATTTGGAGTTGCGATTGTTGTATTTACTGTTTTGGTTTTTGATGACACTATGCGTTGCCCAATTATTTTTCCATCGAGCAATGTAAGAGATGTTGATGCGTTTTTTAATAAAATGTCATTCTCGTGAAATATTGAATAGTTGATTTCTTTATTCTTGTTGATTTGAGCACGAACTTTCCCATCAGGTGAGCGAAGTTCAAAGTTTTTTTGACCAAATGATTGAGCAATAATTGCCGAAAAAAGGATGAATAAAAAAGTAGCTTTGTTCATACGTTTAATTTTAATTAATCAGCCACAGCAGGCTTCTTCCTCGAATTTAGCTCGTCGCTTATACCTCATTTGCTATACATTAAATATGGGATAAGAGAAAAATTAATTTTTGAAAAAAAGTTGTGCTGACAGTTTATTTAATGAAAAATCGTTCCCAATAGCACATCAAAACCTTTGTTTGACACATGGGAGTATTTTACTTCTTTAATTTGATTATTTTGTTTATATCAGAATTCGCATTTTACTGTAATTTTCACGAAACTCTCTGGGCGTAACAGCTTTGCGTTTTTTAAACATACGATTGAAATTAGATAAATTATTGAACCCACACTCGAAACTAATTTCGGCAATGCTTTTCGATGTATTTATTAATAAACGAGATGCTATTCCTAGACGCAAATCGGTTAGATATTCGATATAGTTTTTACTTGTTCTTCTTTTCATAAATCGACTAAAAGCCACTTCCGACATATTTACATGTCTGGCTACATCCGACAAATGAATTTCGTTTTGGAAATTGGCATGCAGATAGTCGATTACCTTTTGAATGCGGCGACTGTCCGACGAATCGTCGCCATTGACAAAAGTTGATGTAGCCAATATTTGTGGGTTTTTATCCTCTGACAAAATTTGAAGTATTTTCAACAGATCGATAACAGAATGAAATCCACCCTCGGCAGTGCACAAATTATGCAACATTTCTTTCACCGCTAGAACCGTATCACGAGAAAAGGCAATTCCCTTTTTGGCATTTTCGAACATTATATTTACCGATCGAAACTGGCGTTTGCTTAACAGACTTTCAAAAAAAAGATTTTTATGAAATTGAATTGTGATTTCGAAAATCTCTTTTGAGTTGCATTTGCCATTCATCCAAGCATGTTCCAAATTTTCGTTACCAATTAAACACAATTCGTAATCGCCAATCTCTTGCATCGAATCGCCAATAACACGCTGTGCACCAGCAGCATTCTCGATGTAGTTGAGTTCAAACTCGGGGTGAACATGCACGGGGTAATTAAATTCGCTTTTAACGCGGCTGCGAATGACAAAACAATCCTCGGCCGAAAGCGGTGTTACTTCACGAAAAATGTCGGACAATTGCATAATATCTATTGAATAATAAGGTTGAACAATTATCAAAGATAATCAAATTGGTGAGAATGATTATCTTTGACAGTGTTTTATTTGGAGTTTTGTGTGCAGATTGCTATTTGCTATTGTTTGTTATGATTGCAGTGCGACTGATCTTGCCCCATTCTTTCATACTTCCTAAACTCCAATTTCCTGTAGATTCGGCTTCGGGCAAAAGCATCGAGCAAGTTTCGTTTTTGTCGGCAATTGACCATACAATCCAGCTCAATTTGCGCTGTTCCATCCAATCTAAGTAAGCTTTCCACTCGGCATGGTCAATTGGTCCGTCGCCAGTAGCTTCCATGCCTGCACATTCCGACACAAATACGGGAATACCTTTGGCAATAGCCGCATCGGTGCGGTCGCGCAACCATTTTTTGTGTGTTCCGGCATAAAAGTGCATAGTGTACATGATATTGGTTTGCCCTAAAATTGGATCTTCGGCTACCAAATGAATATCCTGACACCAATGCGGCGAACCTACCAATATAATATTATTGGGGTCGATGGCGCGAATGGTTTTTATCAAATCTTCTGAATATGCTTTTACTTCCTCCCAACTTTCGTTGTCGGGTTCGTTGAAAATTTCGTAGATTATGTTGGGGTGCTTGCCGTATTTTTGGGCTACATGCGTAAAAAATGCTTTGGCTTCGTTGCTGTGAATATCGTGACTGTGAAAATCGACAATTACATAAATACCCTCCTTTATAGCCCCTTCAATCACATTTGTTAGTTTTTCGATAGCAAAATCGGGGTTTTGAAGATACGAATTGTCGGGCCCTACGCCAATGGCAGCGCGCACCACATTGCATTTCCAATCCGAAGCCAACCACGCAACTGTTTGCTGATTATAAAAACGCGGCCACCAAATGTGCCAACCAAAGCTTGCACCACGCAATACAAAAGCATCGCCATGCTCATTGACAAGTTGTGTGCCTTTTACTTGAAGCTG
>CAZEVV010000222.1:0-4391 GCA_964515675.1 uncultured Paludibacter sp.
GTATTATTATATAATGGCACCTTGTCATCCCGACCTGCCTGCTGCAGGCAGGCTGTAGGGAGGGATCTCAAGCCCAAATGACATCGTCGGAACTCTATCGTCCCAAATCTCAAAACCTTGCGGCGGTATAGGGGCTTTGGGGCTTGTGGCAATACGGTGAAAAAATGTACATCGCCTCATTATCAGCACACCGCAAAGTAGAGACATTTATAGCACGGATTGCAAATCCGCGCTAGCAGAGAAACGAGGGAGGGGCTTGGGGCAGAACGATGAAAGGTGCAAAAAACTTCATTATCAGCACGCCACCAGTAGAGACGTTTAAAGCACGGATTGCAAATCTGCACTAGCGGGTAGCTCCTCAAATCTTTTTATATCAGCGTTGTATGTATAGGATTGGCCTTTAGGCCATTCTTTGTGATGTGAAATGAAAAAGGGCTTTAGCCAAAAGCTTTGTTGAATAAATAAGCTAATAAAGTTGAGGATCCTATTCATATTTTGCATTTTACTAAGGTTAAAGATTTTTGTTGTAATAAGGTTTAATAAAATACATCTGACGAGCGTTGCTCGTGGCTAAGAGACGCGGTTTAGCACGTCGATTATAATAATATACGTGCCATGCCACGTCTCTACTAGCAGCTACGGTTCGTTTCAAAAGCACTAGGAATTTTTTTTCGATAAAGACCTAACAGGTTTTTAAAACCTGTTAGGTCTCGACACGTCTCGCACCCGCCGTGTTATCAACTTCGTGTTTGCAGTGTTGGTTGTTGGCGGGTAGCGGAAGACAAAAGCTTGCATTTGTATGTAAATACGCATGCAAGCTTTTTTTGTTATGTGTGAATGTTTTCGTTTTTTTATTTCAAATATTTCGAAACCAAACCATCGACCGAAAATTTTCCTGCACCAGCTATCATCGACGCAGCTGCCATGCCCAATACTAAAATGAAGTACTCGATGCCTTCGCCTGCTTGGTTGCCAAACCAATTCATGAAAAATCCGTGTTGTAAATGTCCGCCCAAAATCATGGCGCCACCCAAAGTTACGAATATCGAAAATGCCATAAAGCGTGTTCCGGCACCCACAATAAGTGCCAATGCTCCAACAAATTCGGCTAAAATTACCAAAACACCTATGAGAGCAGGTATGCCCATGCTTTGGAAAAAGCCTACTGTGGCCTCAAAGCCGTAGCCGCCAAACGACCCAAGCGCTTTTTGCATGCCATGTGGCAAAATTACTACACCAAGGGCTACACGCGATATTAACATTGCCCAACTTGAACTATCTGTTGCGAAAAATTTTTTGATAATTGTATTCATTTTCTTTAATTTTTAAAATTGTTTTAAATTGTATTTTACTTGTTTACTTGTTTTTGTTTATTTCTCCGAACTCCTAACTTCTTCCTCCCCCTTATGGGGGCTGGGGGGCTTCCGAACTCACCTCATCGGCACTTCCATGAGTAATATGCGCGCATCGCTGCTTGCTTTTATGTCGAAACTTTCGGTATCAACTATTCCTAAGCCATCGCGTTTGTCGAGGCTTGTGCCTGCAATTTCGACGCTACCTTCGATAACAAAGGCATACACACCCGAAGTTTTTGTTTTTAGTTCGTAATTGCCCTGCCAACCTGCACTCAAATCGCCCATGCTGAACCATGCATCTTGATTTATCCACATGCCTGCATCGTCGGGGTTGGGCGATACAATTTGGTAAAGCGTATCTTTTTTTGCCAGTTCGGCAATCGACATTTGTTCGTAGCGCGGCGTCACATTGCGTTTGTTGGGTATTACCCATATTTGAAAAAGTTCTAGCGCTTCGTGCTCACTGCCATTAAATTCGCTATGAAAAACTCCTGTGCCGGCACTCATAACTTGTATTTCGCCCGCTGTAATTGTGCCATGATTGCCCATGCTGTCTTTGTGCTCCACCACGCCACGGGTTGGTATGGTAATAATTTCCATATTGTCATGCGGATGCATACCAAAGCCTTGTCCGCCTGCAATCCAATCGTCGTTAAGCACTCGCAAAGTGCCAAAGTGCATACGCTCGGGGTTGTAGTAGTTGGCAAAACTAAATGTGTGGTGCGTTTTGAGCCAACCATGATTGGCTTTACCACGTGTGTCTGCTTTGTGAATTATTGTTTTCATATGTGTGATATTTTGCGTTTATATGATTGTTTATCCAAATTATATATTCAAAATAATGAACTAATAATTTGATAATGCAAAAGTAAGGCATGTTTGAGTTGCCCGAATTAAAGAAATCGGGCGAATGATTGCAAAAATCGGGTATTTGCAATTTTTTATGTGTGTTTTCTGTGGATTGGGCTTTCGAATTACTGTGTTTGTGTGTGGTTTTGTTTTTGTAGCTAATTATATTGTAGCACGTATTGCAACCAACGGTCAGCGACCAACGGGAGATAAATCTGCGCTAGCGGCATAAACTAAATATGAACCCCTAGCGGCAGTATGGATATGCGTGTTATCGTTTAGGCTTTTAAGCCGATTTTACTGCTGTGCGAAATTCGGTGGGCGTTTGGCCGGTGGTTTTTTTAAAGAAATTGTTGAAATGCGCCGACTCGTCGAACCCCAGTGCATAGGCCAGCTCTTTGCTTGTTAAGCTGCTAAAAATAAGTGATCGTTTTGCTTCGGTGGCTATTTTGCTTTGTATGTGTTCTTTGGCCGATTTGCCCGTGGTGGCTTTTACGGTTTTGTTGAGGTAATCGGCCGTAACGGCCAACATGTCAGCATAGTCGGCAACCTTGTGCTTCGTGTTGTAATGTTGGTTTAAGAGCTGTTTAAACGAACGCAGCAGTTGATTTGTTGTTTCTTGCAATTGCGGGTTGTCGTTTTTTACGAGCGAGCAATGGTTGTTGCTTTGTATTAAAAATAGCTTTAGTAGCGACCCTAATGCGTCGGCGCTGTAGTTTTGCAAAGTGCTTGCAAAGTGTTGCATTTGCTCTATCAAGCTTTTGTACACTGCCATTTGTGCATCGTTGAGTGGCAATGGGGGCGATTGCCCATAGTCGTTGAAAAGGTATATGTCGTTAATCATTTTTTCGGGAATGGCATTGGCAATTAAAAACGCATCGGTAAATGCAATGACCCACCCGCGTGGCAGGTCGCTTAAAATTAATTGATGCATTTGCCCTGGCTGTATGAAATAAACAGTTTTGCTTTCTACTTCATATTTATGAAAGTCGACAAAGTGTACGCCACTTCCTTTTTCCACTAATATAATAGCATAGTAATCGTGTTTGTGTGGTGCATCGGCTTCGCCTGTTGTGCCATAATACACATCTTCCATACGTTTTAACACAAACTGTGTGTTGTGTGCAACACTCTCGTTGAATGCATATGTTCTTATTTCGTTGTGCGACATGATGATTATAATGCTCGTTTTTAATTTATTATTACTTTGTAGGGCTTGCCGAAAAACCTTTGTGTAGTTGTATTACTGTAATATATCGTATTTTATTTTATTACAAGTGCAAGCATTTTAATTGTATAAGTTCTTTATCCTTGCACTTAGTTTAGAAAGCTACCTGAAATCACGTAGGGATGCTCTATGCATAACCTCCTGGCGCGTATTTATCTCCCTTTGGCGCTTACCGTTGCTTGCAAATCCGCGCTAGCGGAGATAAAAATAAATGTTGCTGTTGTTCAACGGTTGCGGTTGTTGTATGCTAACTGTTGCTTGCAAAAACGGAGAAACTTTCGCTTCTCCGCATTGTTCTTGTTTTTTTTGAATATTGAAATTCTTTTTTGTTCGAATTAGTTGTTTTCTTCGTCGAGAATTTCCTGAATATCGTCGATACAGCTACCGCAAACAGCGCCTGCCTCAATTTCATCTCCAACTTCTTCAACTGTTTTCAAACCTTTTTCTCTAATTGCTTCTAAAATTTCACTTTTACACATGTCCAAGCATGTACAGATTACGGGATCTTCAGCCATTTTCTTAAAATTTTATTTGTTATATATAAATGATTAATTTTGTTGTAAAAATAATGTTTTTTTATTCTAATAACAAGGATTTTTAAATAATGTTTTTGGAATGTCGAAAAAATGCTTGTTTCTATGTGATATTTTGATGTAAATGCAGCTGTAATGTAGGTTTTATCGTAGAATAAATATAAAGGCCGTGTAGCATTGACTATTTTAGTTTTACAGCTTGAAGTTTGAGATGCCTCGCTACGATTCGGTGTGAAAGGTTCTTTTTAATCTCCCGCACATCAGCACCAAGTGTTAGAAGTCTGTATTTTTATGCACTGTGCAAATTGAGCGTGTTTTTGCTTTCAGTTTTTATACCGATTGCACAAACAATATAGCCCAATTTCGACAGCGTCTCATTGTTCTATTTGTTTGTTCCGATTCTCGGAATTTCGAAATACTCAATAC
>CAZEVV010000223.1:0-4384 GCA_964515675.1 uncultured Paludibacter sp.
TTTGTTTATTTAATTGTTGAATGGGTAAGGGGGGTGTGATGTTGTCTGCAATTACTGAATGTGATCTCTATATTTCTACAGTAAATCAATTTTACTGTCGAAATATAGTTTTATTTAACATCATTTAAAGTGCTGTTGTTGAGTTGTGTTTTGCTAAAGTTTGTATTGCAGTTTACTTTTTAGTTGCTGCATCTTTTTTTATGTAAGTTGGTTTTTGCTCGAGCAGGGGTTTTTCGTATATATCCCATGTTTCTTCGAGGTCCCAATTGGCACGTAAATTAATTTTTTTATGATAATAAAACACCTCCTCGGGCTGTGTGCGTTGTGACCAGTCGCCAGTGTCCCAGCGACCATTTTCATTTTTGTCGATAAACATTCGTAAATAATATTCGCCTGGTTTGATATATTTGAATACTGCACCAGCTTTTGTGAGTTTTTGTGTTGCAACAACAACATCTTTATTGTCAAGCAACTGTATAACAGCCAACGAGTCGTAGCTTTCGAGCTTTACAATGAGCATCGAATACTCGTCGAGCGAGCGAATTTTAAAATCGGCCTTTGCAAAGTCGTTGGTTTTGTTGTATATACTTTTAAAGGCCATCGAGTCAACTTGCAAACGATAGCTTTTCTCGGGTTCCCATTTGTAGTCGATAGCAAAATTCATGGCTGTTGCATCAATTTTTCGCCATTTAAACTTTAAATCTTTAAACGTAGTGTCGATTTTTTGTGTGAGATTAATTTTTTCTAAATCAATGCTGTCAATAGGTTCGTCGAATCGCAACACGAAAGGGTTGTAAATTTCGAAATTATTTGATGCATTGGTTCGAAAGTTTAATTTTACAGCCGCTTGTTGTGCGGTATTTTGTGCACGGGCGCCACGTTGCCTACGTTCAACAACATTTATTGTGTCGGTACTTGCTTGAAGCGTAAATTTATCATCTGTTTTTAAATAATGGACAGCCATTTTTAAGGTATCCATTTTCGATATTAAAGTATCGGTAAGCCAGAATGTTAGTGTGTCGTTTTTCAAACTTGGCTGCAAAAGGTATTTGTTGTCCCACTCAAAATTTAGAGGTTCAATTTTTGCAATTGTGTCCATCGCATCATTAAAAAATAAGCTGAATTTATGTGGCAATGGTCGTTCGTTTTTTACCAAGTACTGACGTTTTTTGTTTTCTTTAAAAAATCGAAGCAAAATATCATCGGGCAAAAAACGTGTTACATTGCTCACCATCACTGTGTCAACAAAAATCGAATCTTTGAAAATAGTGTCGCGTTTTTCTTCAATTTTTACAATGGGTACAAACAATGAGTCGGTAAAAGCTAAGCCTTCGCCTGGCTGATAAAAAAAGTCGCGATTGGCATCGGCCAAAGCAAAAATACGATAGTTGCCCTGACGCACATTTTCAATAGTGAAGCGTCCGTTTTCGTCGGTACGTGCAACGCGCAAAAAAGGCTTGCTTGCAAAAACTGTATCTGTCCATGCTGCGGGGTAAATACCTATCAATATACCCGAGTATGGATTCAAATCTTCAGCATTAATCAATTTTCCTGCTATTTGCAAAGTGTCAATTTCATTGCCTGTCGAAAACGAAAACGAAAAATTTTTAAGCGGATTTTTTTCGTTGAGGTCAACCACCGAATTGCCAAAATTTATGGTATACGTTGTGCTATCGAGTAAATCGTTTTCAAAATTTACAGTCAGTAACCTTGCGTTTGCTTTAATTTCGGGCATTCTCGATTGTGGCGGCGAAATCATCACTTGTTCCATGTGTTTTTCGAGCGTAATGTTTTCGTCGAAAATCACTTGTATTTGTTTTTTTCTAAAGTTCAACTCGCCATTTGCTGGACTTGAACGCACAACTTTTGGTGGTGTTTCGTCCTTAGGCCCGCCAGTTGGACCTTGTGCTTTGTTGGCACATGCATTAAGCAAAAATGCCAATGCCCATATCGCTATTAAAAAATTTATAATTTTCATTCAAAAATAATGCTATCAGTTTTCAGAAACCTACAATATTTGTTGCATTTCGTTGCAATTCGTTGCAAAATACATTGTAGCGCACAAAGATACAACAATCATTTAATTTTCGCACTTAAAACCTTATGTCCAATTCGGCATCTTAAGCATTTTTTATCATCGCAATAGTTTTTTTTCAAATGAATAAAGGCTTGCGAGTCGTATGCAGTATCAATTTTTTGTCCCAATTTCTCCCAACCATTCACGATAGCGTTATTTTCGGCAGGTAATTTTTCGAGCAAAGCTATGGCGCGATCTTTTAGCAACTGATTATCTTTGCTGTGAGCATAGCAAAACAAAAATGGCACAACAGTGTTTATTAGCAAGCTCTCTATCGATTTTTGTCCGAGGTGTTTTTTTCGTTTTTTGCACTCTTTTTCAAATATATAGTGCGTAAGCCAATAATCCGAAGCTTCTACCTCGAAAAGTTTTATTAATTGTTCGTGGTCGGGTTGCTCAATCACTTTCGAAAAAAGTTTGCTCGACCGTTGCACCAAAGCTGCAAACTGTGCAATGCGTATATGCGGAAAATTTTCGGGACGTAAACGCAGTAATTTCCATTGTGCGCCATCCATGGTTTGCAAGCCAAATTTCGCCTTTAGCACTTTGTATTCTTGTTGTAATGCAACAATGTAGGCATCTTGGCTATTCGCTGGCAGTAGTCCTGATTGTCCGTAAAGCATTGCCTCAATTTGTAAAATATTGTTTTTGTGTTTGCCAAGCGCAACAAGTGGCAACGAAAGCGCTAATTGCTCAAAAGCCTGACTGTTAGTGCTAAAACCAAAGCTGCGTGCCAACGAAACATAAAAGGCTTCTTCCCAATGTTGATTGTTGGCTGTCAGTAGTTGATTTATGGCTGCCGACTTGCTAAGCAAACGCTCGGTAAGTAAAGCGTTTTTCCAAGCACTAATAAATAAAGGGTGTACATCACAAATTTTGTCGGCACATGCTACCCATTTGCGCGAAGCAAGCAATTGCTCGTACTGCTCTTCGATGGCAGCATTGTAGCGCAAAATCATTTGTGGTATTTCGCTTCCGTCGGTTCGCTGCACTTTGCAATCGCATTGTGTAACTACATGCAAAATTACTGTGTCGTAAGCCTTGTCGGTGCAATGTCCGTGCTTCGCCCAATCTGTCGATGCGCAATGTATTTCAATATTGCCCGCCCAAAGTGTTTGTCCCATTTTTATTTTTGCATTGAAAAAATCGGGTCCACCATCGGTGTTGTATTTACCTACATCAATCACTTCTACCAATTGCCCATCGGTAGTAAATAACTCGCTTTGTGCAAACAATTTTTGCTGCCAAATGTAGTGCAACATGCTTTCTTTCATGTGTAAATGATTATTTTTTTTTACTTGTTAGTTATAGTTCAATAAAACAAAATCTTATCCTTGTGGGTCATTCGGGTTCGTTAAGTTTAAAATTTTATCATATTTGTGTTGCAAATATTCTTTTATTATTTGTGATATTTAAATGAAATTTTTATTCTGATATTTTATTTTTACTATTTATTTTTAGTTAATTGTATCAATGCTTTTAAAATTTCGTCCACCTTTTGTTCAGTCGAGATAATGCCATCGTCGGTATGCACTATAAAGTCGCTAAGAAGCTTTTTTTTACTATCAGGCCATTGTTTGTCGATACGTTTTTTTATCATTTCGGTACTTATACCGTCGCGTTTCTGAACACGTTTAATGCGAACATCTTCTTCGGCCGTGATAAGTATATTGCAGTTGGTGAATTGATTAAAGCCACCTTCGAAAAGTATGGCACACTCTACAAACAATAATTCTTGATTGGAATGGTCATTAATCCAATGCGCAAAACTATTGCGAACAAACGGATGCACAATAGCACTCAATTGTTGAAGTAAGTGTGCATTTTCGAAAACGATAGCTCCAAGTTTTTTCCGATCGAGACCATGTGTGTTGTAAATGTCGTTACCAAACATTGCTTTTATTTCGGCAATAAGCACAGGGTGAGTGTTTTGTAAGTTACGTGCTTCTTTGTCGGTATCGTAAACCAAATAGCCACGTTCTCGCAAAACATTACAAAAAGTAGTTTTTCCACTACCAATGCCGCCTGTTACACCTACTACCATATGCTAGTTTTTAGGGGATTTTGCTACAAAACTACAAAATTATATTGAGAATCATACAATTTTAAACTGAAAAAATTTTATTTGTTGGCCAAAATATGCCAAACTTTGCATGATTAGCAAAAATAATTACTTTATCAGAGTACGCAGCCTTTACAATTTTAATGTCTAATTAAATGTGTGTAAGTAGATTTGATTAGTTACTTGCAATATTGTTTTTAAATAAATATGTTTTTTTTTATTGAGATTTTTTGGGATTTGAATTT
>CAZEVV010000224.1:0-4380 GCA_964515675.1 uncultured Paludibacter sp.
TATAATTGCACCTCCTGTACTAAAATCGGGCTGGGAAGAAACTCTGTATAAGTTTAAATTAGATAATTATCTTGTCATTTCGAATGGCAGTCTCCATAAAGTAAGACACCCTGAACAATATGATTTGATAATTGTGGATGAAGCTCATAAATTCAGAAGCGATTCAGCTGAAATGTATAACCAATTGCAGAAACTCTGTAAAACTGAAACACAACATCGTTTGCAAGATGGTACTTTGGCTGATAAAAAAGTAATACTTATTTCTGCAACACCATTAAATAATCGACCTGAGGATATTGCAAATTTGGTGTATCTTTTCCAGGACTCTAAGAGTAGTACATTGGAAGTTACAAACTTACAGCGTTTTTTTCGTACACATATCGACAGTTTTAATAAACAGAAAAAAGTACTTGACAGTAAACAAGTGAACAAAACGGTTAAAACCATTTATGAAGATATACGTAAAGTTGTGATTGAACCACTTACTGTTCGCCGTACTCGCACCGATTTAATTGAGAATGAGGCTTACAGCGAGGATTTGATAAGTCAAGGAATTACTTTCCCGAAAATTGAAACACCGTCAAAGATATTTTATCAACTAGATGAAGTATTGGATCCGCTTTACGATAAAACATTGGCTTATTTGACCAGGGGAGATAAACGTTTGAATTATTATCGATACATGGCCATTAAATACTTGGTCGAAGACAAGAAAAAGAAATACGCCAAAGCCGATTTGATCTCTACCCAGTTGGCAAAAATTATGAAAACACTTTTGGTAAAACGTATAGATAGCAGTTTTTATGCTTTCACAAAGTCATTGGAACGATATGCACAAGCCAACCGAAATATGCTAAAAATGTTTGAAACAGGCGTTATTTTTATTGCTCCAAATCTGAAGGTTAATGAATATATCGAAAACGGAAAAGAAGAAGAGCTGATGGAATTGGTGCTGCTCGAAATGGAGAATGACCCAACCATTGAAATTTGTTCGCCCGATGATTTTGAACCACAGTTTCACGAAGGGTTATTGCATGACCAAGAGATATTGGACGAATTGGTGGCTGAATGGGAAAATGTAAAGGATAATGACCCTAAATTGTTGCTCTTTGTCGATTACCTAAACAACGAACTTTTTGACAAGGCTAAAAATCTCGAAGGGAAATTAGTAATATTTTCGGAGAGTAAGGAAACAACCGACTATTTAAACACCGAACTAAAAAAGGCAGGTTTTAATAGAATATTGTGCGTTGAGGGGTCGAATAAGAAAGAAATGATGCCAATTGTACGCGAGAATTTCGACGCAAATTTTGCACACAAAAAGAACGATTTCGATATTATTATTTCAACCGAAGTACTTGCTGAGGGCGTAAACCTTCATCGTTCAAATATCATTGTCAACTATGATACGCCCTGGAATTCAACACGATTGATGCAACGTATCGGGCGCGTAAACCGTATTGGTAGTAATGCTAAATCAGTATTTATATACAACTTTTTCCCAACTACAAAAGTTGAAAAAGATATTGAATTGGAGAAAAAAGCTAAAATGAAATTAGCCGCCTTTCATGCTGCATTGGGCGAGGACAGTCAAATTTATTCGCCCGACGAGGAGTTCGAAACCTTTGGTTTATTCGACAAGAATATTGAGGAGGAACGTGATGAAAAATTACGAATTCTGCTTTGGTTGCGCGAGCAAAAAGAAAAACACCCCGAATTGATAAAGCGCATAAAAAAAATGCCATTTCGAGCCAGGGTTGGACGAAAAAGTAAAACTTTAAAGGGTGGTACAATTACTTTTATTCGCAACAACAAACGCGATTTATTTCTTTACATAAATGCAGATGGAAGCATTGAAGAATTGTCGTTTATGGAAACAGTAAAGGAATTTGAAGCTAAAATTGATGAAAAAGCTATTCCGCTGCATGCCATGCACCACGAGCAGGTGAGTAAAGCATTGGCCGAATTTAGCCAAAGGGTCGAATCGGAAAAATCGACAGTAAAAAAAATTGACACAAAAATGGGCCCTAATGAGGCCAAAGCACAGGTTTACCTGGATGGTTTTTTGCCGCTATCATTTTTGTCGGATGCCGAAAAAGAACTTATTCTAAAAGCCAAACGTGCATTGTTGATAGGTCGATTTCAGAACTTGCAACGCGACATAAATAACTTGAAGAAAAGAGTAAAAAAAACGCCGCTCATTCCTACATTATTGTTAGAAGAACTTATAAAAATTCTCAACAATTATCCATTGCAAGAGGTTGACGAATACAAAAAAGAAACAGCCGAAATAGTAATAAATACTATTTACAAAGAGATTGAACCCGAAATTCTAATCAGCGAAAGCTTTGATAATCAGACAGTACTATGAATCCTAATCACGCAAACAACAAAGAGTCTGAGCAGATACTGTTGCTTATTCAGGATGCCCAAAGTCGCACTTATGCAAAAGCAAATGCAGAGTTGATAATGCTATATTTTAATGTTGGTAAGGTGGTGTCCGATAAAGTAAATGTAGGAAAGTGGGGCGAAAATACCGTACAGGAATTAGCTAATTTTATTCAGTCGAAATTACCTGAACTTACCGGTTTCAATCGCAGAGGACTTTATCGGATGAAACAATTTTACGAAACATACACTGATAAGCAATTTGTGTCAACACTGTTGACACTTTTACAACTAAAAGAAAATGATGCAACTACATTTGTGACAACACTGTTGACACAAATTCAGTGGTCGGCTCATTTGCATATATTGAACAAAACAAAAACAGCAGAAGAAAAGATATTTTATCTGAATTTGTCCATTGAACAAAGACTATCGGTACGTGAATTGGAAAGACAGCTTAATACTGCTGTTTACGAAAGAACTTTGTTGAGCAAAACGATAGCGAATGCAATCCCTACCAATTTGCCACAAAACATATTTAAAGACCCTTACATTTTCGAGTTCCTCAACCTGCCCGATGGACATTCCGAAAACGAATTTGAAAAAGCTATTGTGCACAACCTTCAGAAATTTATTCTCGAAGTAGGCAAAGGATTCACTTATATGGGAAACCAATATCGTTTGCAAGTAGGAAATAAGGATTATAGAACCGATTTGCTTTTCTTCCACCGTGATTTACATTGTTTGGTATTATTTGAACTTAAAATTCAGGAATTTGAACCCGAGTTTTTGGGCAAACTTAATTTTTACCTCGAAGCACTCGACAGGGATGTGAAACGACCTGATGAAAACCCAAGTATAGGCATTTTACTTTGTAAAGGTAAAGATACAGAGGTGGTTGAATATGCAATGGCACGTAGTGCAAGCCCAGCAATTATTGCTGATTACGAAACCAAGCTTATCGACAAACAGCTATTGACCAATAAATTACAACAATTAGCAACTATTTTAAATATTGAGTAACTATACTATTATGACAAAAGCCGAGCTAAAATCGCAGTTTAAAAATCCGTACAACCGTGAGAGTTGGATGCCAATACTAAAATTAGTTTTTGGTCAAATCAATTTCTTTTCAAATCCGTTTCCACTTTTCGAAGGTGAAGAAGCCGTTAAACAAGGTTGTCAAATTGGCTATGTCGATTTGCCAAACAGTCAAACTGTGGCTATTTTCGAAATTGAGGTTGCCGACAGTATCATTATCGAACGAAACAGAAAAGGGTTGCGGGATATTGCGGCAAAATACATTAAAGGCACTTTCAGTGCTGCTTTGGTATTTTATTACTCTAAAAACCAAAACGAATACCGATTTAGCTTTATAGCTCAGCAAAGCAAAATTGACGAACAAACAGGTGAACACAATACGGTAGTTACAGCCCCCAAGCGTTATACCTATGTTTTAGGTACTCCGTTTTGCGCCACCGCTGCCGAGCGTTGGGTTAAGTTAGCTGCCGAGAACGAAATAAACGTTGATAAAATTACGGATGCGTTTTCTGTCGAAAAACTATCAAAAGAATTTTTCGACGAATACAAAAAACAATATACTCGCTTTTGTAAGTTTATTGAAGCTGATTCAGCATTATTACCTCAGTTTATCGACCGTTCAGAATCAAATTCGGATAAAGCACAAAAACCATTGCGCGATTATGTAAAGAAGTTGCTCGGTAGGTTGGTGTTTCTGCAATTCCTACAAAAGAAAGGTTGGATGGGCGTACCTGCTGCCAACAACGACTGGAAAGGGGGCGACCTTAACTTTATGGCAAACCTGTTCGAAAAATCACCCTATCAGGATAATTTTTTGGATGCTGTGCTCGAACCTTTGTTTTTCAAGACACTGAATGCCGCACGCACAAACGATATTGCGGATGACATTGACAGCAGCATTAAAATACCTTATTTAAACGGTGGATTATTTGAGAAAACAAGCCTCGACAA
>CAZEVV010000225.1:0-4347 GCA_964515675.1 uncultured Paludibacter sp.
TATATAGCTTTTTGACAGGAATTATGGGACTTTTCCTGCTGTCGTGCTCCGAAAACTTTTTAGATGTAGCACCACAGACCTCAATTCTTGATCAGAACTTTTACAAAAGCCAAGCCGATGCCGAAATGGCACTCGTTGGATGCTACGATGGTTATCAACGTACAAGTTCAAACGGCAATCAATCCTTTTACATTACCTCCGAAGTGCTATCCGACAATTGTTTTGGTGGCACTGGCAATACCGACGGACGTGCTTATCAGGCCTTGGACCGTTTTGATATTAGTCAATCGCCCTCCGATAATAATATTTTTAATGGCACTTGGCTCGATTATTATGCAGGAATTTTCCGTTGCAATACTTTACTCAAAAAAATCCCTGGCATCGAAAAATGGTCGTCGAACGACGATGCTACTAACGAAATTGCACGCAAACGCATTGAGGGCGAAACACGCTTTTTACGTGCTATTATGTATTTCGATTTGGTACGTTTGTTCGAAAAAGTGCCTTTGCTTACCGAGCCTACTACTGATAATGTGCCTCAGGCCGACCCTGCTGATACCTACAAACTCATTGTTCAAGATTTGATGTTTGCGGCAGCCAATATCCCCGCAAATGCTTATCCTAAGGCCAATGCAAGTGTAAACGATGGTCGCGCTACGGCTTATGCAGCCAAAGCAATGTTGGCACGTGTGTATTTGTTTTACACAGGCTATTATGCAAAAGATGATTTGGGTGTAACCAAAGCGCAAGTTTTGGCTGGTCTCGAGGATATAATTGCGAGTCAGGAATTTGAACTTATCGCCGAATTTAAAGCCTTGTGGCCAGCAGCGAGTTATGTGGCAAAAGCAGCTGACAATACGCTCGACAAAACAGGCTATGCAGGCAAAGGAAACAAAGAAGTGGTTTTTGCTCAAAAATTCAACAATACACAAGATTACAATGGTATGATGGATGGCAACCGCTGGTTGGTGATGATGGGCATGCGCAATACCAATGCAGCGCCTTATGGCAAAGGTTGGGGTGGCGCAACAGTTAGTCCTAAACTAGTACAGGCTTTTGCTGCGGGCGACAAACGCAAGGCGGCATCAATTATCGACATTGCTGGCGAAGGCATCGAGGCTTCGTTCGACAAAAAAGACCAACGCGAATACACAGGCTATACAGTAAAAAAATACACTCCAACAGCATTGCCCGATGGAACTTCGGATACAGGTGGTGGCAACGATTTTCAAATTTCGCAAGACCAAGATTTTATTGTTATTCGTTATGCCGATGTATTGCTCATGGCTGCCGAGTTGGGTGCTGCCGATGGTTTGAATTACCTCAACATGGTGCGCACACGTGCTGGTTTGACGCATCGTACGAGTTTTCAGTTGGCCGATGTGCTCGAAGAGCGTCGTTTCGAATTTGCATTGGAGGGCATTCGCTATTGGGATCTTTTGCGCCAAGGTTTAAGTGTTGCAGCTGCTACAATTGCTGGTACACAAAGCACTTTGAGCGGAAATTCGCCCGACGAAGTAACTATTCTTTCGGCTAATATCACCAAAACACGTGGTTTTATGCAAATACCCAATACACAGATTACACTATCGAATGGTGTGCTCAAACAAAATGATGGTTGGAAATAAACAAATTAAAATCGATTCATTATGAACAAAATATTTAAATTATTCACAGTATTATTTTTGATGGCGCTGAGCTTCACGGCTTGTATGCCCGATGATGTTGTAATGCCCGATGTGGATGTAAAGCCCGAAGAATTGGTGGAAGGCATAGCATTCAAAATTGAACACGATGCCAAAAATCCAAACATCGTTTATCTTAAAAGTTTGATGGATGATCGTTATACTCCCCTTTGGAATCATCCCCAAGGGCGCAGTCAGGACAAAGTAGTTACGCTCGAAATTCCTTTTGCAGGAACCTACGAAGTGCAATTTGGTGTAATGACACGCGGCGGTGTGGTTTATGGCGAAAAAGTGACTTTCGATGTGGCCGACATGTATGCTGAGTTTATTAGCGACCCGCTTTGGACACTTATTTCGGGTGGTGCAGGCAACGAAAAAACTTGGTATCTCGACCTCGATGAAAATGCTTTGAGTCGTAACTTCTTAGGCCCATTGTATTTTTATGGTACCAATGATAGCTGGCTTTCGGTAACCGATGGCGTAGCAGTTGGTGGCGACTCGTGGAACTGGAACCCCGACTACAAAGGCAACTCATGGTTGATGGCGGCTGCCGATTTTGGTTCAATGACGTTTAATCTTAAAGGTGGTGCTTTTGTAACTGTCGAACATAAAACGATTGCTGACAGAGGCATCGAAAATGGAACTTACATGCTCGATGTGAAAAACAAAACTATGCGTACCCAAGGTGCTGCTATTTTACACGATGTGAATCGTGATGGCGTAGTGGTTGATTGGGGTGATATAAAAATTCTTTCGCTTACTGAAAATACTATGCAATTAGGCGTTTTGCGCGACCCAACATTGTCGGGCGAAGGTGCTTGTTTGTTGGTGTATAACTTTATATCAAAGGATTTCCGTGATAATTGGACTCCTGGCGAAACTGTTGAGCCCGAGCCAACATTGCCCCCTAATTGGCAGACAGATGTGTCGCAAACAGTTTCGAAAACCATCAAATGGGTGTTGTCGCCCGAAACGCCTTTCAACTGGGCAAATTTGGATGGCTCGCTTATGAATGCCGATTGGACTTCGGCCAATGCCTATGCAAGTTGGACAGGTTTTAATGCGTCTGTTGCAGCTTCATACGCCAACTTCTCGCTTACACTCAATTCCGATGCCAATACTGCGGTGTATGTAGCGCCCGATGGTACAACGGCTAGTGGTACTTATACGCTCGACGAAAAAGGAGTATTTACATTCAATGGTTTTAAACCAACATTTGTGATTAGTGGCGGTTGGGTTACGCTATCAACAACCAGCGAAAACCAATGGCGCATTACAAAAATCGAAAAAGATGTGTCGGGCAATGTTACTGGTATGTGGGTAGGAAGCCGCGATGCTTCGAAACCCGAATATATGGTGTATAAACTTGTGCCACAAGTAGGAACTGCTGCTGCCGACCCATTGGCCGCTTGGAAAAAGGCTTTGGTGGGCAAAACATTTAAGCCCGATGTCAATTGGTTTATCGACTGGATTAACTTCGATTTTAGTGGTGGTTGGACCTCGGCTTCTACTTTTGGTACCGACTTTGCAACCAACAATTGGGTGTGGACGCAAAAAACACGTAGCATTGCCGAAAGTGCAAGCCTCAAATTCGAAGCTGCTGGTGCCGATATTATGGCTGTTTTCAAACAAGATGTGTACGATGCAGATGGTAATTTGCTTGAAGCGCAAAAAACTGTTTCGGGCAAAGTAGTTATCGACACCGACAAAGCAACGCTTACATTCGTGTTTCCGTTGGTCGACTATACTGGTAGCCCTGGTGGTTGGCTCAACCGCGACAATGCAAAAGGTGCTAACTACACAGTAGCTTTGGGCAATTACGAATGGCTTTACGCTGCACATGGCGGTAGTACTTTGGCTAATATTAATAGCAATGGCTTTTGGTTAGCAACAGTTGCTAATGCCACAGCAGGTGGCGATAGCAAAAACGAATTGTTAGCATTCCATTGGGTATTGGCGCAATAATTGATTTTTAACAAGGGTTGGTTGAATATTATATTTACTCTACCAACCCTTGTTTTTCAGTAAAATACATTTTCTCAAAACAATCTCATTTGCTTTTTAAATGAAATTTAAACTCACAATTGTTATTGCCACAATCTTGCTACTTGTAGCATGCAACAAAAGCAATAAAAACGAAAGCTCAGCACAAATTGAAAAGAGCATACAGCAGTCGAATATTGAAAAAGAGCAACTTATACTGCGTGCTAAAAGTGATAGTGCTTTTGCAAAGTCGGAAGCTTTTGCAATGGCCATCCAACGAATCAATATCGAACAAGCACAAGAAATGGCAAAGCTCAACACGCCCGAACATTTGCTTATAGCTTACGAAAACGAATTAAAAGTTTTGAGTTCAATAAGCAACAAATTGAGCAAGGATGCGTCATTAAGCAAGAACAAATCATTTATGCAGTCATTCGAAAAACAAGCAACAATAGTAAGAGAAATGTATCAAAAACTAAATAAAATGGAATTGTCGAGTAGTGATAAGATGAAGTTTGATAAATTGAATACTTCTCCCTAAAACACCTCTCCCTAAAACACCTCTCCCTAGCCCTCTCCGAATTTACCCCGTCCTTCGGGGGGAGAGGGAAATAGCGTTGACTTTACTTTATTGCTTTATTCGATACTGTTAATAGTTACTTCTTCTGTATTTGAACTT
>CAZEVV010000226.1:0-4341 GCA_964515675.1 uncultured Paludibacter sp.
ACTTTAAATGATACTTTAAATGATACTTTAAATGATACTTTAAATGATACTTTAATTGATACTTTAAATGATACTTTAAATGATACTTTAATTGATACTTTAAATGAGAGACAAAAAAGTATATTAAAAATGATTTTACAAAATAAGCATATTACGAATGAAATAATTTCTAAAGAATTAAAAATTACTTTATTGACTTCAAAAAGAGAAATGGCTAAACTTGTAGAGAATAAAATCATTCAACGTATTGGCAGTAGAAAAAATGGACATTGGGTGGTGATAGCAAGAAAACTTACTGAGTAGTTTTTTTTGAAAACGATGACGATAGAACATTTTTTATTACTACATTGCCTATAAATGAATTGTTTTTAAATGATGAACAAGAGGAGGTGATAGTAAATGAGCCTTTAAATGAGCCTATAAATGAGCCTGTAAATGAGCCTATAAATGAGCCTATAAATGAGCCAATAAATGTCCCTTTAAATGTCCCTTTAAATGTCCCTTTAAATGTCCCTTTAAATGTCCCTTTAAGCTTACGTCAAAAAAAAATACTTGATGATTTAGTGACAGAACCTACTATCACTGTACAGCTTTTGAGTGGAAAATTTTCTAAAACTGAAAAAACGATAAAAAGAGATATTATATATTTGCAAAAACTTGGTTTGATAGAACGTATTGGGAGTCGAAAAACAGGCTATTGGCAAATAAATATCACAGATTACAAAGATAAGAGGAAGATATAATATGCCTGCCCATTGCCTAACGAAGCATTAAAAGTGCTTGGGTATGTAAACAAATTCAACCGAGGCATTTATAATGTGCAAACCGAATTGGTTGAAAATGCTAATGGAGAAGCAATTTTCGATTTCGATAAAATCACTTTATTTGGCGCTACGGTTAACAATGCCTTGGTGCTGCTACTTGCAAAACTCAATATCGACAGAAAAGATTTTTATGTGAATTACAATATGCAGATTACACAGATTTAAAAAACACAGATTACACAGATAAGAGAAGAATAAGAAAAGCGTATAGTGCCAAGTTATTTATTTTGCAAACAATTTAAATATATCGCATTTTGCGTATCGCATTTTGCGATATAACATATATCTTTGTAGTTACAAAAAATCATTTTCAACCCTACAAATCATCTAGTATGTCAATGAAAACACCCTACAATCCATTTTTGATAGCCGGCTATCATAGTCCTGCTTATTTTTGCGACAGAGAAACTGAAACAAACAAAATTATTTCGGCATTGACCAACGATCGAAATATTTCGTTATTGAGCCCACGTCGTTATGGCAAAACTGGACTAATAAAACACGTTTTTCATACAATCAACCAAACAGATCCGAGTATTGTATGTATCTATTTGGATTTATTTCCGTCACAAAACCTCAACGACTTTGTGAAGCTATTGGCCGAAAGTGCATTAAGAAAAGCAGATGGGAAATTAGATACCGCAATTCAAAAATTTGCCTCATTTTTCAAAAGTTTTCGACCCACAATCACTTTCGATTCGCTGAGTGGGCAACCCGAGATAAGTGTGAAAATTGAAACTGAGACGAATCATCAAAGTTTAGGCGAAATTTTTAGTTATTTACAAGCCTCGGGTAAACGCTGTTATATTGCTATTGATGAGTTTCAACAAATAACGGAATATCCTGAAAAAGGCACTGAGGCTCTTTTGCGATCGCATATTCAGTTTTTACCTAATATAAAGTTCATATTTGCCGGAAGCCGACAACATTTGATGCATGAAATTTTTTTATCGGCAAAACGTCCGTTTTATCAAAGCACGCAACTTATGACCTTGGATGTGGTGAGTCGCGACAAGTATTTTCTGTTTGCAGCTGAGCACTTCAACAAAGCCAATATAACGCTAAGCAAAACAAGCTTCGACACGCTTTATACGCTTTTCGAAGGACATACATGGTATATGCAAGCTATGCTCAACAGGCTATATGAATATCGCCGAAACATCGACGACGACACAATTTTATTTGAGGCTCTCTACGAACTAATCGAAGAAAACTCATACAGCTATCAGGAATTGTTGAATGCCTATTCAACCGTTCAGGCTAATTTGCTAAAAGCTGTGGCAAAAGAAAAAATAGTAGCTCAAATTAATGCAGGAAACTTCATATCTAAATACGGACTTAAAAACGTAAGTAGCATTACCCGTGCACTAAATAAAATGCTCGAAAACGAACTGGTCTACAAGTCGGAAAAGGGCTATATTATTTACGATAGGTTTTTCGGCATTTGGCTAAGTAAATTGTAAAACACAGATTACACAGATTGAAAAACACAGATTACACTGATAAGATTTACACTGATAAAATATGTCAAAAAAAGAAACACTCAACATAAAAGGTACTGAAATCGTTTTCTACAAAAAGGAAATGGATGACTTTATTTCGCTTACAGATATAGCAAAAGTAAAAGATGTTGAGAATCCGTCACAAATAATCAGCATATGGCTAAGAACTTACAATACTATTGAGTATTTAGGGCTTTGGGAAATGTTAAACAATATCGATTTTAAACCCCACATATATGAGGGGTTTAAAAATGAATCGGCAAAACCACACTTTTGGATGTCGGCCCAGAAATGGATTAACGAAACAAATGCAATAGGACTGATTTCAAAATCAGGAAGATATGGTGGTGGAACATTTGCACACTCGGATATTGCATTCAAATTTGCCGCTTGGATATCGGCTGAGTTTGAACTATATCTTGTTTCTGAATTTAAACGATTGAAAGCCGAAGAACAAAAACTGATTGGTTGGAGTGCAAAACGTGAGCTAGCGAAAATAAATTATCGAATACACACCGATGCTATTAAAACTAATTTAATACCACCCACGCTAACACCTCAGCAAATTATGCATGTTTATGCAAATGAGGCAGATGTATTAAATATGGCACTTTGGGGAACTACCGCAAAAAAATGGCGCGATAACAACCCTGACTTAAAAGGCAATATTCGTGACTATGCTTCAATTAATGAACTGATCTGTTTATCGAACATGGAGAGTATTAATGCTTTACTTATTAGCGATGAGATACCACAAGCCGAAAGGCTCAAAAAACTCAATCAAATTGCAATAAACCAAATTAAAGTTTTGTCAGAAATTGAAAAAAGGAAACTCATAAAATAACATTAAATATTTACACAGATAAGAGGAAGCTATAATATGCCTGCCCATTGCCTTACGAAGCATTAAAAGTGCTTGGGTATGTAAACAAATTCAACCGAGGCATTTATATTGTGCAAACCGAATTGGTTGAAAATGCTAATGGAGAAGCAATTTTCGATTTCGATAAAATCACTGTATTTGGCGCTACGGTTAGCAATGCCTTGGAGCTATTACTTGCTAAACTCAATATCGACAGAAAAGATTTTTATGTGAATTACAATATACAGATTACATAGATTTAAAAAACACAGATTACATACTGTAAAATGAAAAATAAACACATAATACTTAAAAAATATGACTGAAATAATTTACAAAGAAGAAAGCTACAAAATAATTGGTGCTGCAATGGAAGTGCACAATGAACTAGGACCTGGATTTGTAGAAGCCATTTATCAAGAAGCTTTTGAAATTGAGCTTGAAGATAGAAACATTGAATTTACAGCACAAAGGCCTATTGAAATTTATTATAAAAAACGCTTATTAAATAAGAAATTCTATGCTGATTTCTTTTGCAACGACGATATAATTGTTGAAATAAAGGCTGTTTCTAAAATTTTGCCCGAACACGAAGCGCAACTCTTAAATTATTTAAAGGCAACAAATGTTCGACTCGGATTGTTGATTAACTTTGGCGAATCAAGTTTAACACACAAAAGATTGTTGAATATACAATAAAACAAACTACATAATCTGCTTTGCCGCTTAACTACATAAAATAAAAGACTTTAACTACGAATTAAAACATTCGAATTACGCAAATTTCACGAATAAGAAAAGAAAAGAAAAAAAATGAAAAGAAAAGAGTTACATTCTTAATTCGTGCAATTAGTGAAATTAGTCTTCAATTCGTAGTTAAAAAAAATATTCGTTGTTAAAAACAAAAGATTTTAACTACGTAATCGGCTTTGCCGCTTAACTACAAAAACAAATAATTTTTACAACGAATTAAAACATTCGAATTACGCAAATTTCACGAATAAGAAAAGAAAAGAAAAAAAATGAAAAGAAAAGAGTTACATTCTTAATTCGTGCAATTAGTGAAATTAGTCTTCAATTCGTAGTTAAAAATAAGATATTCGTAGTTAAAAATAAAACTTCGTAGTTAAAAACAAAAGATTTTAACTACGTA
>CAZEVV010000227.1:0-4263 GCA_964515675.1 uncultured Paludibacter sp.
GGGATATTTTTCACCCCGATAGTTATCGGGACATTTTTCATTTTTGTAATTCAACTATATGAGACACATTCTTTTTCTCGCTATTATTATTTGTTTTCAGGCATGTAAAACCGACAAGCCCGATGATGCCTCGAAGGATTTGAAAACGGTGGCAACGCCTAGCGATGCGCCAATACCTATCAAAACTTATGTGCTTGCAAAGGCCGATTTTCATATCGACATGGTGGCCAATGGCACAGTGGCGGCGCAGCGTGTGGCCGATTTGCGCTTTCAGCAGTCGGAAGTGCTGGCTGCTGTGTATGTAAAAAATGGCGACCGTGTACTCAAAGGGCAAAAAATTGCTGAGCTCGACCGCTTTAAGCTTAAAAGTGCCTTGATGCAGGCGCGCGACAATTTCGAAAAGGCAAAACTCGATTTGCAGGATGTGCTCATTGGGCAGGGTTATAACTTGCGCGACTCCCTGCGCATACCAGCCGAAACCATGGCCATAGCCCGTGTGAAAAGCAATTACGACCATTCAAGCACTTCGTTGCAAATGGCCGAATATCACTACAACAATGCTGTGCTGGTGGCGCCTTTTGCTGGCATTGTGGCCAATTTGTTTCAAAAGCAATACAATATGGCATCGGCATCGGAGGTTTTTTGTCGCATAATCGACAATGCGCAGCCCGAAGTGGAATTTAGAGTCCTCGAAAACGAGTTGGCGCTCATTGCCAAAGGCGACAAAGTGCAAGTGTCGCCCTATGCTTTTGCCGAAACTATGGTGGAGGGGCGCATATCCGAAATTAACCCTGTGATTGAGAGCAATGGCATGGTGCGAGTAAAAGCTGTGCTGCCAAGCAATGCAAAATTGGTGGAGGGCATGAACGTGAAAGTGCTTGTGCAACGCCGCGTGGCGCAACAATTGGTAGTACCCAAAGAGGCGCTTGTGTTGCGTACCAACAAAAAAGTAATGTTTACTGTGCGCGATGGCAAAGCCATGTGGAACTATGTAAGCACAGGGCTCGAAAACTCAACTTCGTACGTAATAACCGAGGGGCTTAAAGAGGGCGATGTATTGGTGGTTGATGGCAGCGTACACTTGGCACACGAGTCGCCGGTAGTAATAATAAAATAACACAAATTTTAGCATGATAAAATTCCTTGTCGATAGGCCCATTGCTGTGTTTATGAGCTTTACAGCTTTTTTTATTCTTGGCATAATAACCTATTTCAATATACCGGTTTCGCTTTTGCCCGACATTGCTATACCCGAAATATCGGTGCAAGTGGCAGCACCCGACAGGGCAGCGCGCGAAATTGAAAATACCATTGTGGCGCCGCTGCGTGCGCAATTGCTACAAGTGAGCAATATCAACGATATACGCACCGAAACACGCGATGGCGCAGCTTCAATAAAAATAATTTTCAACCACGGCACCAATACCGACTTGGCTTTTATCGAAGTAAACGAGAAAATTGATGCCGCCATGAGTCGCATCCCACGAGGCATCGACCGCCCACGGGTGGTGAAAGCCAGTGCCACCGACATTCCGGTGTTTACGCTCAACCTTATGTTGCACGAAAACGATTTCGGCCCCGAAGCTTTTGCCGAGATGTCGGACTTTGCACAGGCCATAGTGCGCCGCCGCATTGAGCAATTGCCCGAAGTTGCAATGGTGGACATGAGCGGACTTATGCACCGACAAGTGCAGGTGATTGCCGACAAAAATAAGTTGCAAACAAGCGGTCTCACAATTGCCGACATAGAAGCAGTGCTCAATAGCAACAATGTAGAGCCGGGTGCCATGGTGGTGCGCGATGGATATTACGAGTACAATATTAAATTTTCGGCCGTAATGCGTACCATCGACGATATGCGCCGCATATACATTCGCAAAAATAACCGACTTTTTCAGTTGAGCGAATTTGCCGAAATAAAGCCAGCCATTGCCAAAGAGCAAGGACTTATTTTGTATAATGGCAGGCGTGCCATAGCCCTTTCGGTAATAAAACAACAGGGCGAAAATATGGACAAATTGGCTGTTGCCATTGAGGGTGAAATTGAGCGCATGCGCAAAAACTACCCCAATATTGAGTTTGCTGTGTCGCAAAATCAAACCGAGCTGCTCGATTATACCATATCGAACCTGAAACAAAATATGCTGCTCGCATTTATATTTATTTGTTTGGTGTCGGCACTTTTTCTGCGCGATTTTCGTTCGCCCATAGTTATTGGCATTTGTATGTTTGTGTCGCTGGTAATTAGTTTGTTGCTGTTTTATTTGTTCAATATATCACTCAATATCGTATCGCTCACGGGTTTAATACTCGCTTTTGGTAATATGATTGATAGTTCGATAATTGTAACCGACAATATCGGACAGCATCGGCGCAATGGCTACTCGGTGCCCGAAGCTTGTGTGCGTGGTACCAATGAGGTGATTTTGCCCATGCTGAGTTCGATGTTTACCACCATAGCTGTTTTTGCACCGCTCATTTTTTTGAGTGGTATTGCAGGGGCTTTGTTTTTCGATCAAGCATTTTCGGTTACAGCAGGTTTGCTGGTATCGTACATCACCGGCATTATGCTTTTACCTGTAATGTACAAACTTGTTTTTGGCATAAAAACCCCTGCATTTATACGCAATTGGAAACAGAAACTAAGCAAAAGAAAAAAAGACAATGAAAGCGAAATGGCCATTCATGAGCGTATGTATCATGCTACTGTACATTGGGTTATGGCACACAAGATGCTAGTTACTATCGGCGTAGTAATTACTTTTCCTTTGTTGTATGCATTATTTGTTATTATTCCCAAAGAAAAAATGCCCGAGCTTAGTCAGACCGAACTTGTGCTGCGTTTGGAATGGAACGAACATATTAATGTGGACGAAAACATGACGCGCGTAAATGCATTTTTCGCACAAATGGACAGTTCGCTCATCGAGCATTCTGCACAAATTGGGAGTCAGCAATTTCTGCTCAACTTCAACCACGAGCGCTCGTCGTCAGAGGCCGAATTGTACATGCGCTTTGCCAATACCTATGAAGTTGAAGCCGCACAAAAGATTATCGAAAAGTATTTTAGCCAAAATTACCCACGGTCGAACTTCGAATTTGCACCTGTTTCGGGCATTTTCGATCGTATTTTTAATACCGCCGAAGCCCCATTGTTGGCTCAATATTACTCAAAAAATAATCAGTACACTGCCGAAGATATTGCAAAATTAAAAACCGAAATAGAACAACTTACTTCGCTCGCAACAGGTACCATAGCTTTTCAGCAGCAACTCAACATAGCCCTCGACTACGAGCGCATGTTGCTTTATGGTGTGAGTTACAACGACATTTATCGCACAATACGCACCGCAGTAAAGGAAAATAATTTTGCTGTTTTGCGCTCGAATCAACAATATTTACCCATAGTAATTGCCACCGACGAAACCGACATTCGGTCGATAATTGACAATAGCATGGTGCCCATGGGCAACGCACAAAGAGGCAATGCACAAATGCTGAATTTGAGCAGTTTTGCACGCCTTGTGCCCGCAGTGGATATAAAAACCATTGTGGCCGGAAAAAATGGCGAGTATGTGCCTTTTGCTTTTGCCGATGTGCCAAATCCCGAAAAAACCATTGCGCAGCTAAAACAAAAAAGCATGTCCGACGATAAATGGGATGTGGCATTTAGCGGCTCGTTTTTTAGTAGTAAAACCATGTTGCGCGAAATGATAGTGATACTGTTGGTGTCCATTATGCTCATGTATTTTATTTTGGCCGCACAGTTCGAGAGTTTTGTGCAACCACTCATTGTACTTATCGAAATTCCGATTGATGTAGCGGCGGCATTGGTACTTTTGTACATCACTGGCCATAGTCTCAACCTCATGTCGGCCATTGGTATAGTGGTGGCTTGCGGTATAATTATTAACGATAGTATACTTAAAGTGGACTTAATGAATCAGTTGCGGCGCACAGGCATGAGCATCGAAGCTGCCATTCACGAAGCGGGTCATCGGCGCCTCAATGCCATTATAATGACGAGTTTAACCTCCATAGTGTGTATGTTGCCATTGTTTTTGAGCAACGACATGGGTTCCGAACTCGAAAAACCATTGGCAGTAGCCATTATTGGCGGCATGTTGGTAGGTACCCCCGTTAGTTTGTTCATTGTGCCCATGTTGTATTGGCGTGTAAATACAAAGCTTGGGTGGAAAAAGAAAAAATAATTGTAGCACGGAAACAATAACTTTCATTCAACACTAAAACGTTGAGATGCGC
>CAZEVV010000228.1:0-4253 GCA_964515675.1 uncultured Paludibacter sp.
TTTCAAAGCCAAAACGGCGATAAGAGTAATGCCAAATCCAGCCGCCACCAAAGTCATCGATACAGTGCGAAACTTATTGTACATAGGCACATAATCGATAAAAATATCGGTAAGCCACATAAAGTTTCGTCCCCACGAGAGCATAACGGTGAGCGCAATCATAGGCACTAACCACCAAAGCAAGCGCCTATCGACCAAAAAGAATCCAAGCACAAACAAAAACATAATAATTGCACCCAAATAAACTGGACCCGAAGTAAATGGCTGTGTTCCCCAATACAAAGGAAGACGGAAATCGCGCATCATTGTATCCACATTGGGCACACCCAAACTTCGCAAATGTTGTGCTGTATGACTATTAGCATCGAGTACATCGCCACTCGCACCACCTTTGAAATTGGGTATGAGTAATGTCATTGTTTCGTCGACACCGTAGCTCCATTGCGTAATGTAATCTTTATTTAAACCATGTTGCGCATCCGATTTTTGTGCAGTGAGGCCATTGGATTTACCGCGCATGGTGTATTGCGAATATTCGTAAGTGGTAATGAGCGCAGTAGCATTCATGGCTACACCAACGATGGCAGCAGCTAGCACAAAACCAACAGTTGCAAAAAACGCTTTTAACTGTTTTTCTTTGAAAGCGTAAACCAATTCGACCACACCAAAAAACAACAAGATAATGAGTGTGTAGTACAATATTTGAATATGATTGGCTCGTACAGCAAGGCTTACAAACAATGCAGTAAGCAATGAACCACTCATACGATTGCGACGAAATGCCCAATAAACTGAACCTATGAGTGGAGCCATATAAGCCATCGTAATGGCTTTCGAATTGTGTCCGGCAGTGATTATTATGAGGTTATAACTAGCAAAAGTAAAAGCTATCGACCCTACAATTGCCAACCAAGGATTGACTTTGAACGAAAGCAGTAAAATATAAAACCCTACAAAATATAAAAGAAAAAAGGCAGCAGTGTTGGGAAAAACAAAAAACAATCGCTCAATATAGCCAAATAAATTTTTAGCATTGTTGGCTAAAATCTGATAAGTTGGCATACCGCCAAACATCGAGTTCGTCCAAAGTGTAACATCATCGTTGTTATTGTTGTAATCCACTGTTTCTTTTGCCATGCCCATCCAGCTTTCGGTATCATGACCGAGCAACTGTTTTCCTTCGAGCAAGGGACTTAAATATGTGAAAGTGATAATGATAAATAATACCAATGCAGCAAAATGCGGCGCAAATTTTTGAAGAAAATTATTATTCATTACTTATACTATGTTTTGTTGTAAGCAGACTTTGGGAAAATTGTCACAAAAGTAGTACATTTTTTAGACTTATTGTTTGATTTTGGGTTAAAAAACAAAAAAACTATTGATATAGAGGTGGAAATAATTGAACAAAACAATAAGCAGAACAGTTAAGTTTTGATAGTTTATTTTTTAAAACAATACGAAGTTCGATTTTATTTTTTTCGGAAACAACACCAAATTCCGTTTGAGAAAAGAATGATGCACGAAAGCTCAAAACAGAATTCACAAACAACACAAGAAATAAAACGCTATATATCATTAACTTATAAAATATTTGAAAAATATTTGAAAAATAATCGCCCATATTAAAACAAATTCGTACAATTTATGTTGTAATTAGTACAAATACAAACTAATTGAATTTGATTTTAGAAATATTATTTTTAAATAAAAAAACAACTAATGAATTTGGCTTTAATGTATGTTTGGACGAAAACGCCAATTTTTAAACTAACAGCATTTTATTTGGTTGACAAATATATTAATTGAATATTAAGACAGAAAACAAAAAAGCAAAATTCAAAAAAAACAATTTTAATAGCATACAACACATGAGAAAAAGTTTTATAATGTTTATCATGCTAGCATTTGTAACAATGCTAATGGCCCAAAAAGGCACAATACGTGGTAAAGTGGTGAATGCCAAAAACAACGAGCCACTCGAATTTGCTAATATCATAATTCAAGGTACACTCATAGGTTCGACATCCGACTTGGATGGCAACTTTATTTTCACGGGCATCGATCCTGGATTTGTGCGCCTTGTGGTTAGCTCGGTAGGTTTCGAAACCACCACTTCGTCGGAGATTCAAGTTCAGGGCAATCAAACAACTTTTATAAATATCGAAGTAAATGAAGCCGCTTTTGCCATTCAAGAAGTGGTGGTAAGACAAAACCTGAATGCCAAACGCATTGAGAGTCCCATCTCGGTACTATCCATTGGTGTTCAGGAAATTGAGAAAAGTGCAGGTGCCAACCGCGACGTTTCGAAAGTGGTGCAAGCTTTGCCTGGCGTAGGCGCTACCGACCCCAACCGTAACGATTTAATTGTGCGTGGTGGTGGTCCTTCCGAAAATGTATTTTACCTCGATGGCATTGAGATTCCGGTTATTAACCACTTTGCCACACAAGGTGCATCGGGTGGTGCAGTAGGCGTTATTAATCCCGACTTTGTACGCGAAATAAACTTTTATACTGGTGCTTTTCCGGCCAACAGACCCGGCGCACTGAGCTCGGTTATGGAAATTCGTCAAAAAGATGGCCGCAAGGACCGTGTGCATACCAAATTATCGGTGGGAGCGTCGGATGCAGCACTCACGGTTGATGGACCAATAGGCGAGAAATCGACGTTTATTGTTTCGGCACGTCAATCGTATTTGCAATTGCTTTTCAAAGCCATTGGCCTGCCATTTTTACCTACCTACAACGATTTTCAGTTGAAATACAAATACGAAATTGACAAAAAAAACGAGATAACATTTATTGGAATTGGCGCTATCGACGATTTGGTGTTGAATACCGAATTGGAACAAACTGGTACCGAAGCACAAAAATACTTACTTACCTATTTGCCAGTTTACAAACAATGGAACTATACAGTAGGTACAGTTTATCGTCATTTTGGTGATGGATTTATCGACAATTGGGTGTTGAGCCGCAACATGTTGCGCAACAACAACTTCAAGTTTCAAGACAATGATGATTCGAAACCAAAAACTTCAGACTACCTTTCGGACGAAGCCGAAAATAAACTTCGTTTCGAGCGCGACTATCCCTTTTTACCCATAAAGTTAAAAGTAGGTGCTGGCTTGCGCTATTCGAGATATACAAACGAAACATTTCGAAAATTCTTTTTTGGTGGCAACACACAAGAAATAAACTACGACACTGAGCTAAAAATGTTTGGCTATCAAATATTTGGACAAGCTTCTAAATCGTTTTTCGAAAACACATTGAACACTTCGTTTGGTGTAAACTTTGTGGGCAACAACTACAATAGCAATATGCGTAACCCGCTCAATCAGTTTTCGCCGCGCCTATCGTTGAACTATGTTGTGAACGATAAAGTTGACATTAACGCTAACTTTGGTCGCTACGCCATGCAACCTGCGTACACAACATTGGGCTTTAAAAACACGAACAACGAATTTGTAAATCGCGACAATTTAAAATATATTTTCTCGAATCAAGCCATTGCAGGTTTCGAATATAAACCAAGCAACAACATGCGACTTTCGTTGGAAGGATTTTACAAACAATACCAAAACTACCCCATGTCGGTGGTTGAAGGTGTGAGTATTGCAAGTAAAGGCGGCGATTTTGGACAAATTGGCGATGAAGAAATTACATCGACAGGCAAAGGGCGCGCCTATGGTTTTGAAATATTGTACAAATTAATGGAATGGAAAAACTTGAATATTACTTCGACCTATACATACTTTAGAAGCGAATTTACTGATAAAAATGATGTTTATCGTCCATCGTCGTGGGATACACGCCATTTATTTAATTTGATAGGCAGTTATAAATTTAAAAACAATTGGAATTTAGCAGGTCGTTGGCGCTATGTAGGTGGAGCGCCTTACTCGCCCATTAGCGACGAATCGTACATAAAACAAGCATGGAACATCACCAATCAGCCCTATCTCGATTATGATAATTTCAATAGTTTACGGTTGAAAGATGCACATCAATTGGACATTCGTATCGACAAAGAGTTTTATTTCAAAAAATGGGTATTAAATTTGTACACCGACATACAAAATGTGTATAATTTCAAAACACAAGGTAGACCCATTTATACCAATAGAGATATGGATGGTAATTTACTACCCGACCCCAATGGAGACCCAACGCGCCAGGGACTTAGAGAAATTGAGGCATTTGGTGGAACAATATTACCAACAATTGGGTTGATTATTAAGATATAGTTT
>CAZEVV010000229.1:0-4242 GCA_964515675.1 uncultured Paludibacter sp.
TAAAATCCTTTGGCTTAACGGCTGTGCGGGCCTGCCTCCTGCGTCAGCAGGCAGGCCTGCCTGCTGACGCAGGAGGCAGGTTCAAGTCCCGCTTCGGGTACCACCAACAATAAATGCCTTGTAATCATACGATTGCAAGGCTTTTTCTAATCAGGCACATACCGTTAATGAATCTTATTAAAGCCTACACACATACTGAAACAATCAACGAACTATCGCGCTTCAATTCACCAACCTATTCAATTCCATTGCAATGCGCTGTATTTTGGCGTCGTTTGTTTTGGCGTTTTTTATGTTGTCGACGATCTCGTTTTGTTTTGTAACGGATAGTTTGTAAAAATTTTCAAAAGCTGTTTTATCATCTTTTAAACATAAATAGAAATCGTCGACGCCTACATCTTCAATTTTGTCGGCATACAACTTCAATCTAATGGTATCGCCCTCTTTAATGCCCGTTTTGGTGCGCAGTTGGGTATTCAACGACAGAAAAAACTTTCCGTTGCCAAAAGGCATAATGTTTTGCTCAATGGTTTCGCTGTTATTGATAATTGCAATCACCTTTATCATTCCGCTGCGTGCACTCGATTTCAGATCCAAATCGTGCAGTAAAACATAGTGCCAACCGCCTTTGTACTGAAATTTCTGCACAAGATATTCGGCATCGGTAAGTATTATTTTATCTTCAAATTGCATTGTAAAATGTATTTTATTTAATCGCCCAATAGTTTTATTTCGGTAATTTTGGTCGTTTTTTCATCCACACAAAAACGCTGATCGCTACGAAAGCCTACGAGCCAAGCAATTTCAGCATTTTCGGCTTTCAATACCCAGATGTTTTCCTTTTCGAATCGGTTCAGTTTATTATCTATCAAATAGTCGCTTACTTTTTTTCGTCCTTTCATGCCAAAAGGCACAAAACTATCGCCCAATTGCCATTTTTCGATGCTCAAATTACTACCTAACTTATCAGCATCTAAATGCAATAAGTCGTGTTTTTTGGATGGTTTAAAATCATAAGTACGATTATAAACACATATTTCGAAACGAAAAGGCTGTGTGTGTTTTGCCTCTTCATTTAAAAAACTAAAACTCTCTGATGCATTTTTAACCATTGTCGGTTTCAATATTATGCTATTTCTATCCAATAATGCCGTGTGCGTGTGCGATAAAAACATTCGACCCGAGTTGCCATTGATCGACTCGTAAAGTTGATTTGCAATGTCGGCATCAAAGTTATAATCTTGTAGTATTTCGAAAAGAACGAGCGACGGCGATGCGCAATTGCACAATGCTGCAATGTTAATTTCAACATGCGTATCCATTTGTCGAACAATTTGTTGCTTCAAAACATCGATTGCATTTCGATAAAACTCGTATTGTTGGTTGAAATGCGCAATATTATCGCCAAAGACTTTACGAAAGGCTGGATTAATTTCTTCTAATGTAGGAATTAATTGATTGCGAAACTTATTGCGCGTATAATCGTTGGTCGCATTGCTCGAATCGGTTACATAGTTCAAAAAATGCACATCGGCATATTGCTCTATTTCGGTGCGCGAAAAGCACAGCATGGGACGAATGATATTTCCGTTGCGGGCCTTTATGCCTGTTATGCCGCGCAATCCCGTTCCGCGTACAAGATTCATGAGCACCGTTTCGATATTATCGTCGGCATGGTGGGCCACAGCAATGGCCGCAGCACTGTGTTTTTGTCGCAAAGTCTCGAACCATTCGTAACGCAAATCACGCGCCGCCATTTCGATGGATATTTTTCGATCGGCAGCCACCGCTTGTGTATCAAACCGCACACACTCCAAAGGCAAGGATAATTGCTGTGCCAATGCGCGCACAAAAGCCTCGTCTCTATCAGATTCTTGGGCACGAAGCGAAAAATTGCAATGCGCCACAATGGCTTTATAGCGCAATGAATGAAGTAGTTGCAACAAAACAACCGAATCGACTCCACCGCTCACACCAACAATAACAACATCGCCATCGTGCAACAAATGTTGATTGTCGATAAATGTTTTGATTTTTCTTTGCATGAAATTATTCCAATTTGCTTATCTTTGTTTGCAAAAATAGTCAAAAATATGCCTTGCAAGCTCATTATTATCAAAATAATAAAAATGCAAGTACAATAATAGCAATTTATAGGGTTTAAATCAATCATCATTCTCAATAAAATGACGAACAAATACAACGATACGCTCAACTTTTTATATGCTCAACTGCCAGTTTTTCACCAAATTGGCGCGCAGGCTTACAAGCCAGGGCTCGACAATACCATTCAACTGCTCAACGCATTAAAAAATCCGCATCGAAATTACCTCACCATTCATGTTGGTGGTACCAATGGCAAAGGTTCGGTGTCGCATATGTTGGCAGCAATTTTGCAAGAAGCTGGCTACAAAACCGGACTTTACACATCGCCACATTTGGTTGATTTTGGTGAACGCATTCGTGTAAATGGCAAAATGATAGCGCAAGAATATGTGGTTGATTTTGTTGAAGAAAACAAAAGTTTGTTCGAAAAAATTCAGCCATCGTTTTTCGAAGCTACTATGGCTATGGCATTTAGTTATTTTGAGTACGAAAAAGTTGACATTGCCATAATTGAAGTTGGGTTAGGAGGTAGGCTCGATAGTACGAATATTATACAACCCATTTTATCGATAATTACCAATATTAGTTACGACCACCAAGCATTTTTGGGCAATACTTTGGAGAAAATTGCAGGTGAAAAAGCAGGCATCATAAAAATGCACACGCCAATAATTATTGGAGAAAAGCACAACGAAACAATGCCAGTTTTTGTGCAAAAAGCCATTGAGATGAATGCTGAAATTACTTTTGCGGAGGAAAAATACAAATTCGACATTTTCGAACAAAATAATCAATATCAGGTGCTTACAGATGGGAATAAAGGAGTTTATAGCCTTGATTTAAAAGGGAAGTATCAACAAAAAAACTTGGCCAGTGTGCTTTGTGCCATCGATATTATTAATAATAAAAATTTATTGAGTAGAAAAATTGAAGTTGAATGTGTGAAAAATGCATTGTGCAATGTGTGTGCGAGTACGGGGCTACAAGGTAGATGGCAAAGGCTTAGCGAACAACCCCTTGTGATAACCGACACTGGCCACAATACCGCAGGAATAGCCGAAGTGGTAGCTCAAATTGGCAGCGAAAAATATAAACATTTGCATTTTGTAATAGGCATGGCCAACGACAAAGATGTGCGAAAAGTGCTCGAACTTTTACCAAAAAAAGCCGAGTATTATTTTTGCAAAGCCAATATAGCCCGCGCCATGGATAGCCTTGCACTTTGGCATCAAGCACAACAATTTGCACTTAGTGGCAATGCTTATAACACAGTAGCAGAAGCTGTTGAGGCAGCAATAAAAAACGCCGACAAAGACGATTTGGTCTTCATCGGCGGTAGTAATTTTGTTGTAGGCGAAGCAATTCCTTTATTTTAGTAAAAAGACTTCGTTTTATAAGTATAAAACTCCAATGTTAAAACTCCCAATATTTAAGCTGACTTAATTTTGTAGCGTGCCGAAGTTTTGCCTTTAACGATATTGGTGAGTTTCGACTTGAGCAACTGACGACGAATGGGACTCACTTTGTCGGTAAACAAATCGCCCTCGAGATGGTCGTATTCATGCTGAATGACACGCGCAAAAAAGTCCTCGTATTCCTCAACAAATTCATTGAAATTTTCGTCGAAATAACGAATTTTAATTTTACGAGCACGTGCTACATTTTCGTGTATGCCTGGTATGCTCAAACAACCCTCTTCCGACACTTCGGTATCGTCGCTCATTTCGAGCATTTCGGGGTTTATCATCACTTTTTTGAAATTTACTGTCTCGCCATTGTCATCCTCCATGGCACTTAAATCGATAATTAATAAGCGGATATCATAACCCACCTGTGGTGCAGCCAAGCCAATGCCATCGGCTTTGTACATGGTTTCGAACATATTTTCGATTAATGTCGATAACTCAGGAAAATCCTTATCGATAGGCCGCGCTACCTTGCGCAACACAGCCGTTCCGTATGTATAAATTGGTAGTATCATTAATTATTATATTACACCTCTCCCTAACCCTCGGAGATTTACCCCGTTTTTCGGGGAGGAGAGGGAAAGAGCGTTGGCTCAATGTTTGTTGTTAAATTGTTGTTTTGTTTTTAAAATAGTTTATTAAGAATAATTGCTTACCGCTTGCCGCTTGC
>CAZEVV010000230.1:0-1916 GCA_964515675.1 uncultured Paludibacter sp.
CTCTGTGATTGGATAAAACGAAACCCCCTCTGTGAAACGCTGTAAATCCTTTGTGAAACACTGTACAAAAAATATTTCTCTGCTTTATAAAACGACTTCTCTATTTCATGCAACACAAAAAATCATCAGTATACATTATTTTTAATTTGGCTATTGTTTTAGCAATTACGCTAAAATATTTGCAAAAAAAGAGATGCCTGAAAAATTCAGACATCCCTCCTACCTTAAAGAAAACTATCAAAGTTAAACTAAACCAGAATCATCATTAAACGTACTTTGAACACTGTTTAAAATTTTCTCCAACACCTTTTCAATTACGCACACATAATAAAACGGTACGTTAATAAGTTGGAATGATTTCCCTTTGGCGGTAATTACTGTATCAACCGACAGAGGCTGACTCCAAACCCGTACCGCAATATTGTGTGGAGCTTCGTCCATAAACATATGCAATGATTTGAGTTTCGAATTTGTGCCGCTTTTTACTTCGATGGGAATTAACTTCCCTTTGAAAGTATATATTAAATCAACTTCTGCATCAGAACCCTTCTTGTTTCTGCGCCAAAAACTACGCCTGGATAAAACCGAATTGTCGAGAGCAATAATTTCCTGTGCTACAATATGTTCAGCAACTTTACCACGCCACACATCTGTAATATTCGTTGCATCGAAAACAGCCTCTTGGGTTTTTGCCTGATAATTTACCAAACCTGTATCCAACCAAAACAAACGTGGGCGAAGTCTAAAATTTGGCTGAACGGGAAGCTGTGTTTCTACTATGGGATAAACCAATTCCAACAAAAAAGCTTTCTCTAAGGTTCTGAAAGCATTTGCCATATCTCTCGACACATAAGCACTATCGCCAAATTTCTCAAAACTAATAGTCTCTGCTGCTGACAACCAACCTGAATTCAGGATGTGACGGATAGTACGAACCTTTAAATCAGTATCGGCGTATTTTTCTATATCGTTGCCGTAAGATTCAATTAACGAATCATACACAGGCTTAAGCGCATGAATGTCATTCGTTAAAGCATACATATTGATTGCTTCAGGCATACCACCAACCAACAGGAACTCGTTGAATCGCTTCATTAACCGTTCGTGAATGTAATCAGCATCACCAGATAAAATAGCACTGGCATCAAATTGTTTGTTAATTCCGTCCAAAAATTCGAGAAATGAACAAGGCCTTAGCGCCATGTATTGCACCCGCCCCACGGGAAATGAAATCTGTCGCATTTCCATCAAATTCTCAAGTAACGAACCTGCTGCAATTACGTGAATATGTGGCGCATCCTCGTAAAAATAACGAAGCATTGCCACAGCATTTGCTGAATTTTGAATCTCGTCGATAAACAGAAGCGTCTGTTGTCCTTCAACCGGTGTTATAGCAAATTTAAAATATATTGCCTTCAATATTTCATGAACATCGTTGTATTTCTCGAACAAATTCTTATCAGCATTTCGCTCCAGGTTTAACTCAAAATATACATCAAACTCCTTTCCAAACATGCGTACAAGCGTGGACTTACCTACCTGCCTCGCACCTCGCAAGACAATTGGTTTATTTATTGCGCTATCCTTCCACTTTCTCAACTTTGTTATTAATATCCTTTCCATAATTGCTATTTTTTTAAAAACAAATACAAATATACAACATTTGTCGTAAAATGACGGTAACTTACAATATATTTTGTCGTAAAAAGACGGTATCTTTTGGCAAATTATGTCGTAAAATGACGGTAAGAACTCATATGTATTGCTTATTCCAATCAATTTGCAGCAATAGCGACAACTCGGAACGGTTGAAAAAAAATGTAAAGTTTATAAAAACAGTATAATTCGAATAAAACAGCCAAAAATTTGAGGTACTACAAAGCATTCTCAAATTAAATTATCGTTAAGCATACAAC
>CAZEVV010000230.1:1926-4224 GCA_964515675.1 uncultured Paludibacter sp.
AAATAGCTACAAATCAGAAAGGTTAGAAAAAAATGTATAGTTTATAAAAACAGTATAATTAGAATAAAACAGCCAAAAAGCTGAATTCAACTTCTTGATTGTTTTAAACATTAAAATCCCATAATGTTTGCTTGGTAGCATAATCAACATTTAAGCTGACCAGACTTGCAACTGAAATTATTAATTCATCAAAATAAGCTATAAAAAGGTCTCTATTAGCTGGAGTTGTTAGCATTTTATTACTTCGACACACAAAATGAACATCTGATACTTTTTGTAAATTAGTATAATGCACCTTAATTTGCTCCTTTAGTTCATTCTCACTTTCAATCACATTATCATTTTTGAATTTGCAAATTCTTTATTCTTCTTTTGGTGTTGCCGCAGTCAAAAATTCGGTACCAAATTCAGCATAAAAAATTGGCTGTGTTACACTTCTCTCAAAATCATCGAAAAGCTGCGACAGATTGCCTTTGGTTTCCTGAAGGAAGAAAGTATTTAACTTACTACGGTTTTTGATGGTGTATTGAGTGTATAACTTGCTAAAGTCTTGCAATTTTTCGGTATAAGTAAAAGCATTACCTGCATTTTTTATTTTGGCAATCAAACGTTTGCCATTAGCATCGTTTTGAATTGATTCGAAGAAATCGTCAATGAGCTTTTCAAATGCTTCAATCTGTTCTTTAATCTTCTCTTCTTGCTTATTGCGTTTTTCTATTTCCTTCAGGATATTATATTTTGCACCCGGACCTGTAGGGGGCTCACCACCACCTCCACCTCTTGGCTTTTTAGGCTCATCTTCAATTGGAGCAAGTATACCAATCTTATTATCAAAATAAATTTCCACATCATCCACTTCAGGCCCTATTGTTTTAGTAGCCTGACGGTAAATAATGCTATACTTGTGCCAAAACTCAACAAAAAGTTCTTCCGAAAGTTTTTTATCTAGCTCAATAACAAACTCAATCAGGTTCAGAATCCTAAAATAACTATTTACATTAGTTTTTAGCTCTTTCGCTTCTACAAAATTGTGATTAATATACTCCCGAAAAGCAGTTTCAATTTCAAGCATTTTGCTTTTAGCTGTATATTCGGTGCTATATTGCTTATATAATTTGAATTGGGCTACAAAAAGCTCATGCTTTTTGAGTTGTTTGTATAATTCCAGCAATGTTTTTTCGTCTTCCAGAGGTGCAAAGTCGGATACTACCACATTGGAATAATGCTCAAATGCTTGCTTTATGTTTTTGACGTTTACATTGAGGTGCGAGAAATCGACGATCTTACAATCATTCTTATCCTTGCAAGTACGATTCACCCTTGATATGGTCTGGATTGCATTGATTCCACGTATCTCTTTGTCGAGAAACAAAGTATGCAACTTAGGCTCATCAAAGCCTGTTTGCAGCTTATCCACCACTATGATTAACCCATTCTTTGCTAACTTAAAGTTTTGCAGTACTTGTTTTTCGTTGATACCGCCGTTTAAGCTGTTTGGCGACTCGACACCCTGACGCTCTGAATAAACAATGTATATGGGTGCTTCGCTAAAACGGTCGTATTTCTTTTGTGTAGCAACAGCAGTTGGATAATATCTGTCAATCAGTTTCTTATATTTAATAGCATTGGGAATGCTCGAAACTGCCAGCATAGCTTTAGCAGAACCACGGATATTGTGATATACTGCCGAAAGCAGCCTGTCCACCACAAAATGAGCTATAGCATCAATCCTATCGGGGTCAGAATAGATTTTCTCTTTGCGTATTTGATAGCGCGTCTCCAATTCTTCCTCTGTCAGCTCTTTGTCGTCATAACCTATATCTCCTTCAAAGCCTTCCAGTTTATTTTCGGGCAATTGGAAATACATCTTGGCCGACACGGGAACTATACCACGAAGCGGATTGAAAATATAGTCATCGTCAATGGCTTCCTTCATGGTGTAACTATCAAACGGTACCCATAGTTTTTCACCTTCAGCGTATTTGTTATATTCGCCAAAGCGAGCCAATGTATGGTCGCTAGGTGTAGCCGTAAAACCGATAATTAGGTTTTTCTTTAGGCGAGCTGCTTTATATGTATCGCTGTTATCGAAAGTGCTTTGTAGTTCGTCGAAGAGTGAAACCATGTCTTCGTGCTGATCGCCCGAATTGCTGCGGTGTACCTCGTCGATAATAAAACAAACCCGCATTGCTGCCAAACGGTTTATTGCCGCTTCGTCTAAAAACTGATTGGTAGTGGCATTGTCTTTATTGGTGACAGCCGAAAATTTCTGGATATTCACTACTACAATTCGCTCCG
>CAZEVV010000231.1:0-4167 GCA_964515675.1 uncultured Paludibacter sp.
CACCTATAGTAGTACCCGACCCATTCATACGAATGATACCTGCACTCGAAACCACCGAACCACCATTGTTGGTCCAATTGCCACTGATAACACTATTTGTTGTGCCTTGATTATAATTACCCGATGCGAGGGTAAAGTTTCCTGCAATTACAAGTTCGGAACCAAGATTTACTCCAAGCGTTTGACCAGCAGTTTTTGATACTGAGATATTGTTGAAATTATGCTGCCAATGTACACCATTCAGTTCAGATGAAGCACCTGTAAAATTTATTGTACTTCCAGTAACCGTATGAGCACCCCAACCGTTTTTGCTCCAATTGCCACCCACATTGTGTGTAAATGCGCCCAAAGTTACATTAAAAGCCCCTTCGAAAGTAACGTTCCCGCCAATTGTGAGCGACCGCAAGAGCGTAGAAGTTACGCCATCAAAAAGAAGATTTCCACCTATTGTTGCAGTATTGGCGCTGAATGTTTTTGTCGACCCATTTAAAAGACTTAAATGATGATAATTTGTGCCGTAAATATTTTGGTTGCCACTACGGGTGTATCGCACAGTAGCACCAGTGGTATTGAAGGTAAATGTACTCACACCAGTTCCACTCGGAACTATTGGCGTTAATGCATTCGTAAGATTGAGAGTAGGAGATCCTGTGCCTAATTCGACTGTGCTGTTATTATTCGGACTTGTATTAGTCGTAGTAATCGTATTAGAAACATTAACTACTCCACTCTGAATACTCAAAAAACCATTAACTAAACGAGAGTTATTTGTACCTCTCCTTCTACTTAATACACTAATGTTATTTACATTTACATTTGAAACCGAAAGATTTAGTCGATGAACCCTTGTTGTATTAGTTGTATTTGGCTCTGTATTGCTTCCAATTATCAAACTACTAGCATTAACTGTACCAGCACCTGAAATAAACCTTGTAACAGGATTGTTGTTAGCATTACGCAAAGTAATTGCACCTGTCACCGACAAGGTTTGTCCATTACTAACAGTGATGCCAGTATTGGTATTTGTGCCAGCGATGAAGTCGATGGAAGCAGCTGCTGCATTGGCCGTAACAGTAACAACAACGCCATTGTTAATCTCTACTGGATCATTGCTCGCAGGAATAATGCCATTTTGCCATGTACTAGGAGAATTCCAGTTGCCCGAAGCGGTAGCTGTACGTGTTTGTGCTACTACTAAATGCATAGAAAGCAGCACTGCAAAGATGACTGCAAGGCTGCGAATGGATATATTTGCTTTTAAAAAGACTTTGTTTTTTGTCGACATTTGATAATTCATTTTCACTTTGTGCGCGATTGGCGGTACCGGGCAAAGTTTGTTTGTAATTCAAACTATTACATTACGCTCAAACAATTGTTTAGCATCGTATATTTGTAATAATTCCAAAACATATTTAAGTAATTGCTATTCAGCACGCAAAAATACAAATAAAATAATTTAAACCAATTATTTATTTAGTTAAAAATGTAGTTTTTGCTACATTTATTTGTATTTATTACAATCATTGTGCCAATAGCTGTAATAATTTGACAAAAAACACTGTTCAAATGGCCAAAACACGTTAACGCAAGTGCATAATTATGCGACAAAAAAATATAGTAATTATTAAAGCATTCCAAAAAATAAACAAAAATAATGTATTATTCGAATGCAAAGAGATAGTGTTCGAAAACGAAGAAACGGAGAAGTTTTCAACACGGAGAAATATTCAACACAAAGACACGGAGACACAAAGAAGTGAATTTGAACACAAAAAAAAAGAATTTGAACACGAAGGCACTAAGACACGAAGACTGCTTACACAATTATTTGATTATTTGCATTTAAAATAATATTGTTTTGTGTCTCTGTGTCTTTGTGTTAAAAAAAAAAATTGAACACGAAGGCACTAAAACACGAAGATTGCTTACACAATTATTTGATTATTTGCATTTAAAATAATATTGTTATGTATCTCTGTGCCTTCGTGTATACGTGTTTAAAATAAAACACACAAAAGCCGATAAGAATAAAAATATTCTCATCGGCTCTTGACATTTTAAGCAATTCAGTCAGCTTAATACCTATAATGTTCCGGCTTGTATGGCCCCTCGGCTTTAACACCAATATAATCGGCCTGTTCGGGCGTGAGCACAGTAAGCTTTACACCCAATTGCTCGAGGTGCAAACGTGCCACTTCTTCGTCGAGATGCTTGGGCAAGCGATATACATTTACATCGTACTTTTTGGTATACAATTCGATTTGTGCTAGTGTTTGATTGGTGAACGAGTTGCTCATCACAAACGAAGGATGACCCGTAGCACATCCAAGATTCACCAAACGACCGTCGGCCAACAATAAAATGCTATGGCCTTCGGGGAAAATATACTTATCCACCTGCGGTTTGATATTTACACATTCGACACCTGGATATTTTTTAAGCTTGTCAACTTGTATTTCATTATCGAAATGGCCAATATTACAAACAATAGCGCCATCCTTCATTTTTGCCATGTGATCGATGGTGATAATATCTTTATTGCCAGTTGTTGTAACATATACATTGCCTTCGGCCAAAGCCTCCTCGATAGTTGTTACACGGAAACCTTCCATTGCAGCTTGCAAAGCACAAATTGGGTCAATTTCGGTAACAATAACACGTGCGCCATAGGCCAACATCGACTTAGCACAACCTTTGCCCACATCGCCATAGCCACATACCACAACCACTTTGCCGGCCAACATTATGTCGGTAGCGCGTTTAATACCATCAGCCAGCGATTCGCGACAGCCATAAAGGTTATCGAATTTCGACTTAGTTACCGAGTCGTTTACATTGAATGCAGGGAAGAGCAATTTGCCTTCGTCGAGCATTTGGTACAAACGATGCACACCTGTTGTTGTTTCTTCGCTAACACCACAAATGCTAGGCACCATACGCGTCCAAATGCCATGATCCTCGGTCAAAACATTTTTAAGTATCGCATACAATTGTTTTTCGTCCTCACCTTCAACATTTTTATCGAGCACCGAAGCATCTTTTTCGGCATCAGCACCAATATGAATCATCATAGTAGCATCGCCACCATCGTCAACAATTACTGTTGGCCCTTGATGACCGTCGAAAGTAAGTGCTTGCAATGTACACCACCAATACTCCTCGAGGGTTTCGCCTTTCCATGCAAAAACTGGTATGCCAGCTGCCGCAATTGCCGCCGCCGCATGGTCCTGTGTTGAGTAAATATTACAACTGCACCAACGCACCTCGGCACCCAACTCCACCAAAGTTTCGATGAGCACAGCAGTTTGTATGGTCATGTGCAACGACCCCATGATACGTGCACCCTTCAAAGGTTTATCTTGTCCATATTTAGCACGAAGTGCCATCAAACCAGGCATTTCCTTTTCGGCCAATTCAATTTCTTTTCTTCCAAAGTCGGCCAACGAAATATCGGCCACTTTATAAGCTAAATTGCTGAATAATTCAGTCATGTATAATTAATTTATATTGTTTTAAAATAAATGAGCCTGCAAAAATACTAAAAACGAATAAGATAACAGAATGTTTGAGAATAAAAATTATTAAATTAAACAATTAATGAACTTTGAAGTGAGCACATGCCCCAACTACTTCAGCAACACTTTGCTTACCGTGTTTCCAACTTTTACAATATAAATTCCCATGGCAAAACTTTGTTCAATAATGCCATTTACTTTTGCACTGAATACTTGTTGTCCCACTTGGTTATAAACTGTAACATGCGCATTATCAACACCTGCAATAGCTATTCTTCGGCCATCAATGGTATAAATTCTAATCGTATTTGTAGCCGCATCGCGTGTTGAGCTAAATGTACCATCGGTAGCTAAACTTATTATGCTCGAACTACTGCCATATTGATTTGTAGCAGTAATTGTATAATCCATAGCCGCTCTCGACTCGGTGGGTGTACCACTTATTGCGCCGGTTGCTGTGTCGAAAATTAATCCGGCAGGCAAAGCTGGGTTGATGCTATAGCCAAGCAATGATATTTTTCTAATGGATTGATTAAATCCGTCGGCCACATACAAATTGCCTTTCGTATCGACAGCTACGCCGGTTGGACTGCTAAAACTTGCATCTTGCCCTAAACCGTTTGCATCACCATCCGTTCCATTGCCCGCAATT
>CAZEVV010000232.1:0-4161 GCA_964515675.1 uncultured Paludibacter sp.
CTAATGTGCAGTTGATCAATGAATTTAAAAATGAATATACAGATTATCAGTTTATAACTACTAAGGCCATGGAGGCAAAAGGTTGTAGAAAGTGGATTGAAGCAGCGGCAAAAATAAGTTGTAAGGGTGAACCAATAGTAGTAAATGAGTTTTCGTACGACGATATTCAGCAAAAACTGAATAGTTTTGATTTTTCGATTTACGAAAAATTGATTATAAATCTTACAGGTGGTACTAAAGTGATGACATTGGCAGCACACGATTTCTTCAAAGATGAAGAAGGCGCTCATATATATTATGTTACCGGTATTGATAAAAAATATATCAAAGTATTTCCGGGAAAAGGAAAAGTTGAATTCAAAATAAATTATTCGTTGAGTGTTGAGGAATATTTAATTGCTTATGGATTTAATGTGAAGAAGTCTGAGGTTTCTCAAGTTAACAAAGATGTTACTGAGAAAATTTTCAGCATGTATATAGATAAGTCAATTTATAACTACTGGGAGACTATAAACCAACTAAGAAGTTTTAGAAGCAAAGGTGTTAAGTCGGATGCAATGAATGATAATATATCCGAATTAATAAATCAAATGGGTTTGATTCCTCAAAAAAGTGGAGTTCTTAACGCCGAAGAGGTGAAATTTATGACAGGTGAGTGGTTTGAGCAATATATTTATAATAAAGTTAAAGAGGATTTTGGACTTGATGAGTCAAAAATACTTATGGGTGTAAAATTGAATAAAGAAGTGAAAGACAATGAGTCGATAACTGTAAAAAAACTTTTACAAACAGATGATGTGCAGCAAGCTAAGCCAGATAACGAAATAGATGTAATATTTATGTTTAACGGCAATATTTATATAATTGAATGTAAATCGTCGATTATTGATGTAAAGGAAGTGGAGATTGAAAAAAATGGCCAAATTACAAAAAAAATGAAAGAAGATAATATTTTAGGCGAAACTATTTACAAGTCTGATTCAATAAAGAATAAATTTGGCTTGTTCGCAAAATCTTATATTTGTACTTTGACAAATTTTTCAGATTATGTAAACAATGGAACTTTAAACGAAACAAATAACAAGAAGCGAAAAATGGAAGAACTAATCAATCGAGCTTCTTTATCAAAAGTGTCTATTATTGATGGCAATATGTTGTCAAAAAATGAGTCAATTCAACAAATAATACAATCATGCTAATCAACCTCTCCAATCATCCCACCAACACATGGAGCGAGCTGCAGCTAAGTGCTGCACGTGAGCAATTTGGCGATATTGTGGATATTGCTTTTCCGTCCGTGGATCCAAGTTTCGACGAAATGGCCATTGATATGATGACAGATAAGTATTTTGATACAATACTTGAAATTGGCGAAGCAAACAACATAAAACCAATAGTGCATTTGATGGGCGAATTTTCATTCACTTTTGCGCTTGCTACAAAACTCAAGGCCGAAGGCATAGATGTAATTGTATCCACCAGCGAACGACAAACCGAAATGAATGCCGATGGATCGAAAACCATTAGGTTCGATTTTGTACGTTTTAGAAAATATTGATTTTTAATATATATATGAAAGAGAAAATCACCCTTAAGCCCTCGCAGCAATTGGCTTTCGAAAAGCTCAAAACATTTATCGAAAGCGACAAAAAGCGCATTTTCATACTCAAAGGCTATGCTGGTACGGGCAAAACAACCATGCTGCGTATATTGGTGGATGAGCTTACGGCGCGCGAATGTAACTATAAGTTATTGGCTTCCACTGGCAGAGCGGCAAAAATAATGAGCAATATCACTGGCAACGAAGCCAAAACGGTACACAGCCTTATTTATACTTTTCAGGAAATAAATCAGGACATTGCACAAATTGTTGATCAACGCAAGGCCACTGGACATGACAAGTTGGGGCAGCTATTGCTCAACTTTGAGCTTGTTGAAGTGAATACCGAAGGGGAGGAGGTACGTTATTATATTGTTGACGAGGCTTCGATGATTGCCGACAATGCCGACCGTAATGCCGTGCAGGCGGTGTTTGGCACAGGCAAGTTATTGTCGGATTTGCTCAAGTACGACCCGCGAGGCAAATTCATTTTTGTGGGCGACGAGTGTCAGTTGCCACCTGTGGGGCAAAACATTTCGCCCGCTTTACAGGCCAACTATATAGCACAAAATTTTGAATTAGAGGCCGAAACAGTGGCCCTTACCGAAATAGTGCGGCAAAAAGATGACAACGATTTGATAGTTGCTTCGAAAAAACTACGCGATTTGTATGCCCACCCACCAAATATAAAATGGGCTAAATTTCCATTGCACGGTTATAGTAATATTAAAATTTACCCCGACCAATTATCTCTTATTCGTGAGTATGTTGATACCATCAAAAAGAAAGGTTACAACGAAAGTACTTTCATATGTTTTTCGAATCGTACCTGCGATATTGTAACTTCAATTATTCGGCCTATGATGGGCATACATGGTGCTACGGTGCAAAAAAACGACCTTTTGCTTGTTACACAAAATAATTATATATCGGGTTTGATGAACGGCGATTTGGTGCAGGTTGAAGATGTGGGCATACGCGAAAAACGTGCTGGCCTAACCTTTGTGAAAATAAGTGTGAAAGAGCTGTTTAGCAACAAAGTGTACACCCAGTTTATGGTCGAAAACGTATTGTACAACAACCAAACCAACCTTACGCAAGCCGAGCAAAAGGAGTTGTTTATCGATTATTATTTGCGCATGAAACACAATGGTATAGATCAGAAGTCGGAACTTTTTAAGCTCAATATGTTTCGCGATCCCTATCTTAATGCCCTTCGCACAGTTTATGGCTATGCGCTCACCTGCCACAAAAGCCAAGGGGGCGAGTGGGAGCATGTGTATCTCGACATTGCCAAAAACGTGCCAATTATCGAAAAGCCTTATGTATATCAGTGGGTGTACACAGCCATGACACGTGCTCGCGTGCAACTACACATTGTGGGCGACTGGTGGGTGGAGTAGCCCCCCACCTCCCTTAGGGGGGTGATTTAGATTGTTTTGCTATATTTTTATAATTCAATATTTTTTCAACATGGAACTAATTTTAAATACTTTTGGTACATCGCTTAGCCGCGATAACGAAGCATTTCAGATAATACACAAAGATGGAAAACAACGCGTGCCAGCACAAGGAGTTAAATCGATACAAATAAGTAGGGGTGCGCAAATAACCAGCGATGCAGTGCTTTTGGCTATCGAAAACGAGATAGAAGTATTGTTTATGGACAAAGCTGGTAGCCCTATTGGGCGCATTTGGAGTTCGAAATATGGTTCGGTATCCACCATACGCAAGGGGCAGTTGAGTTTCACATTTAGCCACGAAGCGGTTGGTTGGATAAAAAATGTAATAAGGCAAAAAATTGAAAATCAGCAAGCTTTGTTGCTGATGCTGCAAACAAATAATAATATTGTGCAGCAAAAAGTGCAAAAAACAATACAACGATTGGAGGACTATCGAACAAAGATAGCCGCTATCGAAGGTGAAGTAGTGGCCGATATTGCCGCTAAACTACGTGGGTGGGAAGGCATTGCTTCGAATATTTATTTCGAAACTATCAATCTTTTTATTCCCGAGCAGTACCAATTTGCACAGCGGTCGCAGCACCCGGCTTTGGATGTGGTGAATGCTATGCTCAATTATGGCTACGGATTGTTGTATGCGCGCATTGAAGGTACATTGATAAAAACCGGTATCGACCCATATGTAGGAGTGATGCATCGCGACGACTACAACCGGCCTGTGTTGGTGTACGATATTATTGAGTTGTATCGTGTGTGGGTAGATTATGTTGTGATGACCCTTGCCATGCAAAATGTAGTAACCGACGAGTATTACTCGGTGCGGGACGATGGTTCGTATTGGCTCGAAGGACTTGGAAGGCGGGTGTTGATACAATCGTTCAATGATTATTTTGACGAGGTGATAACACAAAATGGAATTACACGCTCGCGCGGACATCAGATTTTTTTGTATGCACAAGACCTAGCGCAGCGTTTCAAGAAAATGTGTTGATGAGCTAATGGAATGTGAATGTGTTGATAGAAAGAGTTCTGAGTTTTGAGCTTGCCTCCTCCCTCATTCTTCATGTTTACCTCCCAAAGTATGAGGGAGGAGGTAAA
>CAZEVV010000233.1:0-4123 GCA_964515675.1 uncultured Paludibacter sp.
CGAATTGCTTGATGCTGTGCGAGTGCCCGAAATTGAGGTTGGAACACCCGCCATGGGAATGAAGGAAGTAAACGAAATTAGGACAATTAATAGTTTAGGGTTTCAATTCAAAACACTGGCTTGGTGCCGAGCCAACAGAAATGACATTGATGCAGCTGCGAAATCGAAAACCAATGCTGTACACATTTCGTTTCCAGTGTCGGAAGTGTTGTTGCAGGTAATGAACAAAGACAAAGATTGGGTAATGACGCATTTGCAGCAAATGATAGCTTATGCTTCTGCCAATTTCGAATTTGTAAGCGTTGGTGCGCAAGATGCCTCGCGTGCCGACAGGTCATTTTTAAGTGAATTTGTGTCGGCTGCCGCTTCGTTTGGTGCTTCGCGTGTTCGCCTTGCCGATACGGTGGGAGTGCTCAACCCGATGTCGACTATTAATATGCTCACTGAAATAAGAAAAGTGGAAAAAAATATTTCACTCGAATTTCATGCACATAACGACTTAGGAATGGCAACCGCCAACACATTGGCAGCCTATATGGCTGGGGCAAATTGCCTAAGTACCACTGTAAATGGGCTTGGCGAACGAGCAGGTAATGCAGCCATGGAGGAAGTGGCTATGGCCTTAGAAATGAGCATGCAGGTAAAAACGGGCTTGCAAACAGCGCTATTTCACAACATTTGCAATTATGTAGCAATGGTATCGCAGCGTGCCATTGCGCATAACAAACCCATTACTGGCAAGTTGGTATTTACACACGAAAGCGGCATACACACCAACAGTTTGCTAAAAAATCGGAAAAGCTATCAGCTAATTGCAGCGGCCTATGTAGGACGCACCGAAGATGAGTTTGTGATTGGCAAACATAGCGGTAAAGCAACCGTTGAGCATTATCTTTCGGAAGCACATTTGCAGTTCGACGATGATTTTTGTGGGCAATTGCTTGCAGTTGTTAAAGATAGATGCAGTAATTTAAAACGTTCAATATCAAAAAATGAATTCTTTGAATTGTACCAAAACATAATAAGCGCAAATGTTCGCTTTGCGCAATAATTATGTAAGCGTTAACATCAAGCATTCATTCAAGCATTCATTCATTATTCAAAAAATAATTGTAAAATAATAATTTATATGGAAACAATAATGCCCGATGCCGAAATGCGCACACTCGCATTTTCGAGCTTACGATATGCCAATGGCTATTTCAATACTTTTAGCAAAAGTTTAGCCAACGAAAACACTCGTTTCGATATCGATTTATTATACCAAATGGCAGTGATGAGTCTCGAAAAATATTACATTGCATTACTTGCACGTTACGATTGGAGCGCTACGCACCACATGCCCATTGCAATGTATAAAGAAGCCCTCACTTATGAGCCCGAACTTACCGAGGCAATGAAACACACATCGATATTGGTGGGAAAATTCGAAGCCATATGTTCGATTGATGACTTTGGTTACCGCAAACCAACTAAAGAAGATTTATTTGCAATGCAAAAAGGTATTCAAGAGATAAAAGAATTAGTAGAAAAGCGGCTCCAAGAGATAAAAGTTGAATTCAAAACTTGCTAACAAAAACAAAATAAAACAACAAAAAGTCGGTAAAAAAATTTCATAAAAAGTACTTTACGACACAAATAAATATGGAACAAACATTTATAATTTTAAAGCCAAGTGCCATAAGTCGCAATTTAATTGGCGAAGTCATACAACGATTCGAAAAAAAAGGTATGCAACTTTGTGCAATAAAAATGATACAACTCACCGATAGCATTTTAGATGAGCATTATGCACATCTGGCCCGACGCCCATATTTTCAGCGAATAAAAAATTCGATGATGAAAACACCAGTAGTAGTGAGCGTTTGGAAAGGCGTTGGCGTAGTTGATGTTGCCCGACAAATGGCTGGCTCAACCAATGGTCGCGATGCAGCGCCTGGAACAATTCGTGGCGATTACAGCATGAGCATACAGGAAAACATTGTACACACATCCGACAGTGTTGAAAATGCAAAGATTGAAATAGCACGTTTTTTTGATGCATGTGAAGTTTTTGATTTCAATCAGCTTAGCAATTCGGTGTTATATGCCGAAAATGAGATTTAAAAAATCCATTGAAAAGTAATTGAGTGCATAAATAAGTTGTTTTGCTGTGCATTAAATCATTATTTTAAAAACAAAAAACAAACAAAATGGAAAATAAGATTGAGTCAAAACTTTATCCGCTCGAAAAAGTGCGGTTTATAATAAAAGATGCCTGTGGCATTGAGATAGCTTATGCATATGACAATTTGGTTTTTGCCGAACACGGATTATTTATAGTACAGTTTATGGATACAACAGGCGACAATTTAGCCTGTTGGTTCAATAGCGAAATGCACGATATTCATCAAGTAAAATTAATGGATTCACTCATAAAAACAGCCTCACTCAATAAAATTACACTCAGCTACAAAGGCCGATTTAAAATGCAACAAAAGGCAGGCACCGAGGAAATTGATATAGAGTTTGTTGACGTTTAAGCTTTCGCATAATTATTATTAAGATACTCATATAAAAATTTGTGGCAAAGTTTTATTTATATTAATGTCTTGATTATTTAAATAAAAGTCCTGATTATTAGCCATTTAGTCTTTTACCTTGACTCTTTGTTCTTTGTTCTTTGTTCTATCTAAACAACCTAAACCACGCCTTAACTTCCTTCACCCGTCCCGCTTGTTCGTATGTCTGGCATTTGAGTTCGAGCACATTAAATGCATCTTCAATTTCGCTAGGGGTAAAACCCATTTGCATATTTTTCAGTTCGCTCAACAAATCGGCCTGCGATTTAAATGCATAGCAGCTTTTTCTGAAATCGCTATCAGAGTCGACTTTTGATATGAAATTTATTGCATTTTGTAAGCTCATAATATTTACAGCTTTAAAATTTAATGACTTTGGGGTTTTGTATCGCAGGTAGTTGTACTACAATCACTGCACTCGCTATCGCATATGTTGGCAAAATCCATTGCTTTTTTATAACTAAACTTTTTCAATTTACATTCGTTGTAAAGCCTTATATTTTCGCCAACAGTTTCGCTGCCCGATTGATAAACATCAAAACCTTTATTTACCAACACTTTAAGTGCCATAGGGTGAATTTTGCTTGTAATAATTGCCCCAACGGCTTTGCGCTCAAGCTCATAGAGCAATTGCCCCATATCGGGTGCTAGGTCGAGTGTTTTCACCCACCGTCCGGCATTTTTATCAACATCAAATAAGCACAAAAAACCTGTTACACTCAATCCATTGGCAAGTGTATATTTGTGTTCGGTAACATCTATTATGGGTATTGCTATTTTCATTTTTTTATTGAATTTATTATCCTGTTTAACTACAACTATCTTTTTCAATTGTGCAGGTACTATATATTTTTGCCTAATGGCAGCGTCCAAAACAACATATTGGGTTGGCACTCGTCGAAGCCCAAACTTTTGTATAAGTCTTGTGCTACTATATTATCGTTGCGCACTTCGAGCGTTATTTTACAATATTTTCGTTCCTGTGCAATATCTATCAACTTTTGCATCATTGCTTTGCCAATACCCCGCCCCCTATAAGTTTGTAGCAAAACAATATCGTGAATATACAAATAAGCTTTTACCTGAAAAGTAGAAAAATTCACAAAGCAAGTGGCCAAACCTACAACCGAATTTTCGATAATGGCAAAAAGCACTTCGGCAGTAGGATGTTGTGCCAAACCATCGACCAAACGCAGCTGTTGTAATTTGTTGAGAGGCTCACAATCCCCCATTGGGTCGGCCATATAATGATTGATAAGTGTAGCCAAAGCCTTTAAATGATCGGGGTTTTCGAAATCACAAAATTCAAAACAAAGGTTGTTAGCACTTTCCAACGCAGCAGCACTAAGATTCTCGCATTTAGGGCAGTTAATCTTTCCGTATGCAAAATTGCTACTTTCGCCTGTATCATTTTGTATCGTTTTCATTAGCTTATAATTTGATAATTTTACTTTTCTAAACATTCCTCATTTTTCATCCCTCATTTTTCATCCCTCATTCCTCATTTATATTATTATTTGGTTTATATCTTTTTGGTTCAATATCATATTTTTTTGTTCGTT
>CAZEVV010000234.1:0-4121 GCA_964515675.1 uncultured Paludibacter sp.
GTCTGCGTTAGCGCGGATTTAATTACATATTTAAATGCATATTCTGTCAAAAAAAAATAATCTGTCAAAGTAGAAATAATAGTAAGATTAAAATCTTTTGTAAATTATTTTCTTCATTCGACATTCATATATAATTATTGTATTAATGAAAAATACAACGGAATACATACTTGCAGGGCCATTTGCACAATTGCTTACGATGGATAATCTCGCTTTGCGCGGCCCTTTGACCGACGATCAGTTATCAGTAATTGCGGATGCGGGAATAGTGTATAGTGGCACAAAAATTATAGCTGTTGGTAGTTACGAGCAGCTTGCGCTTCAGTATCCCAATTGCAAGTTGCAAACTTATGCTACCAAAGGCGTATGTTTGCCTGCTTTTGTCGATGTGCATACACATATTTGTTGGGAGGGTTCGCGCGCAAGCGATTTTGCTGCTCGCATAGCAGGTAAATCGTACCAGCAAATAGCTGCTATGGGCGGTGGCATTTGGGACACAGTGCAAAAAACAAGAATGGCGAGCCTCGAAACGCTTGTTGCCAACACTGTGCAGCATGCCAATGCTTTGTACGAACAGGGCGTGCATACCATCGAGGTTAAAAGTGGTTATGGCTTGTCGGTGGAGCACGAACTGAAAATACTTGCTGCTATACAACTTGCGAATAAACAATGCAAAGCACAGCTTGTATCGACATGTTTGGCGGCACATATTGTAGCGAAGGATTTTGAGGGTTCGGAAAGAGAATATTTGGATGTGATTTTAACCGAACTCTTGCCCAAAGTGAAAGCACGTGATTTGAGTCGAAGGGTCGATATTTTTGTGGAGGAGGGTGCTTTTTCGACGTCGGCTGCCGAGTATTATTTAAGCAAAGCAAAATCGTTGGGTTTCGATATCGTGTTGCATGGCGATCAATTTAGCTGTGGCGCAGCTGCATTGGCAGCAAAACTCGATGCATTAAGTATCGATCATCTCGAAGCAGCCAACGATGCCGAAATTGCCATTTTGGCACAGAGCAATTGCATCCCTGTGGCATTGCCAGGCGCATCGTTGGGCATAGGTGCTGCATTAACTCCTGCACGTAAATTGCTCGATGCGGGCTGTTCGTTGGTAATTGCAACCGATTGGAATCCGGGTTCGGCACCAATGGGTAACTTAATTGCACAAACTTCGATATTGGCTTGCTACGAGAAATTAAGTACAGCCGAGTGTTTTGCTGCCATCACATTTCGTGCTGCAAAAGCATTAAACATGAACGATAGAGGGTGTTTGCGCAAGGGTATGAGGCCCGATTTTGTTGTGTTCGATTGCAAAGATTATCGCGAAATTTTGTATCAACAAGGCATGCTAAAAACAATCAAAGCCGAGGTCTGAAAATTCAACTTTGTGTTTAAAAAACACTTATTCAAACATAATATCGGCAAATGCCTGAATATGAAGGCAAAAATTTAATACTAAAAACAATCTAAAAAAACAAAAATACACGCTATGCAAGCATTAATTGAATGTGTTCCCAATTTTAGTGAGGGACGAAATATGCAAATTATTGAACAAATACTCGACGAAATACGGTTGGTTGAGGCTGTAAAGTTGATTGATGTAGACCCCGGAAAAGCAACCAATCGCACGGTAGTAACATTTGTGGGTGCGCCCGACGATGTTTGCGAAGCAGCTTTTAGAGCAGTTAAAAAGGCAGCTGTACTAATTGATATGCGCAAACACAAAGGCGAACACCCACGTTTTGGAGCCACCGATGTATTACCGCTTATTCCTATCAAAGGTATTAGCATGGAACAGGTGGCCGAATATGCACGAAAATTGGCCGAACGTATTGGCCTTGAGCTCGACATACCTTGCTATTGCTACGAAAATGCTGCAACCGACGAGAAACGTCGCAACTTGGCCAACTGTAGAGAAGGCGAGTACGAAGCCCTGCCAAAGAAACTAAGCGATGCGGCATGGAAGCCCGATTATGGCCCTACGCAATTCAACGAGTCGGTGGCCAAAACAGGCGCAACAGCTGTTGGGGCACGCAATTTTCTGATTGCCTACAATGTAAATCTCAATACTACTTCAACAAGGTTTGCCAATGCTATTGCATTCGATATACGCGAAAAAGGACGAATAAAGCGTGAGGGCAACCCACTAACAGGCAAAATTGTACGCGATGCCGATGGCAATCCTGTGTACACACCAGGACTACTAAAAGCTGTAAAAGGTATTGGGTGGTTTATCGAGGAATATGGCATTGCACAGCTGTCGTTTAACATAACGGATACTACACAAAGCTCCATGCATCAGGTTTTCGAAACAGCTTGCGAAAGGGCGGCATTGCGTGGTGTGAGAGTCACCGGCTCGGAACTTGTGGGGGTAGTGCCTTTGCAATTTATGCTCGATGCAGGTAAGTATTTTCTTCAAAAGCAACATCGTTCGGTGGGAATTCCTGATAGCGAAATAATAAAAATTGCGGTAAAGTCATTGGGTTTGGACGAGCTTTATCCTTTCGACCCACAAAAGAAAATTATTGAATATCTGATTGATGATGCCGATGAGAAGAAATTGGTCGATTTATCATTGAAAAAATTTAGTGAACTTACGGCTTCGGAGTCAGCGGCGCCAGGTGGAGGCTCGGTATCGGCAGCAATGGGAGCCATGGGGGTTGCATTGGGGGCTATGGTGGCCAACTTGTCGAGCCACAAGCGTGGTTGGGATGAGCGTTGGCTCGAGTTCTCGAATTGGGCCGAAAGTGCTAAGTTGCTTTACAGTAAATTGTTGCAATTGGTCGACGACGATACAAGGGCATTTAATGCTGTGATAGATGCTTTTGCAATGTCGCAAAGCACTACAGCCGAGAAACTGATGCGCAGCAATGCCATCGAAGCTGCAACACTGCATGCTGCACTGGTACCTTTGGAGATTATGAAAGTTAGTTTCGAATCGATGGAATTGCTTAAACAAATGGCATTGGTTGGAAATCCAAACTCGGTTTCGGATGCTGGTGTAGGTGCTTTGGCTGTGCGGGCTGCTGTGCATGGTGCTGCACTTAATGTGCGCATAAATGCAGCGCAATTAAAAAACGACATCGATAAACAAAGTCTTACTGAACAAGCACATTTGCTCGAGTTGCAAGCCAACGAAAAAGAAACAGAAATTATCGCTATTGTAAAAGCTAAGATTTAGCAAAAAAATGCAAGCTATGCACAACAAAAAAGGCTACTCATTTCTGGGTAGCCTTATTTGTTATATGTATTGCTTAGCGTTGACTAAGTTTAATTTCCATTACATTTTGTTTGCGTGTGTCGATGCTCATTACTACGTCGACATACGAAATTAAGCTTACTTTCACATCGCAAATGCCTTCGCAAAGGTTGTTTACGTTGAAATTACCATCCAAATCAGAGTAAACTTTCTGACCATTTACTGTAATTACCGCTCCAGCCAAACTTTCGTTGGTGTTTTTGTCGATTACAACGCCAGTCAACGATTTTGTTACTACATTCATTTCCATTTTTGCTTCTGCTTCGATAGTTGCTTTTTTGTTAGCCGAAGTTGTTGCGAAAACCGAAATAGCAAGGATAATAAATAAAATCTTTTTCATTGTGTTTTTATTTTTGTTTTTTTTGAAAATTCTTTTCTGTTATTTTACAATGCAAAAATACTTGGTCGAAATTACAAAACAATTACAAAGCTTACACAATTCTATTAAGAAAGTGTTACAAGAAAATATTGTTTAAACACAAATGTTTTTTACTAGGCTATCAGTATGCTAGTGTTTATTAACTACGAAGTATTTTTAACTACGAAGATAATTTTAACTACGAAGTATTTTTAACTACGAAGTATTTTTAACTACGAAGTATTTTTAACTACGAAGATAATTTTAACTACGAAGAATCTTTAACTACGAATTTAAGACAAATTACACAAATTCCACGAATTAAGACAATGTTACTCTTCTCTTCACTTCACTTTACTTCACTTCACTTCACTTCTCTTCTCTAATTCGTGCAATTCGAGAAATTCGAATGTATTAATTCGTTGTTAAAATTTCTTTGTTTTAATTAGATAATAGGCTTGCCTATTACATGTAATTGGTGTAGTTCGAATGTATTCTTACTTAAAT
>CAZEVV010000235.1:0-4116 GCA_964515675.1 uncultured Paludibacter sp.
ATGCAGCCATTTCGAGCGACTTAGGCATTGCACGCGATGCACAATTCACGGAGCGTTTCGTACGTCACCCACTGGTATTTTTGGTGGAAGCGGCTGATGATATTTGTTATCAGATAATGGATATTGAAGATGCACACAAACTAAAAATACTGAGTACGCACGAAACAATTGAAATGTTGCTCGGCTTTTTCGACGACGAAAGGCAGTTGCGCCGACGCGAAGTGCTGAAATTGGTTGAAGATGTAAACGAACAAATTGCATATTTGCGTTCATCGGTCATTGGTTTGCTTATCGACGAATGTTGCAAAGTGTTTGTGCAACACGAAAACGAAATTCTGGCAGGCACCTACAATACAGCACTTATTAAAAATATATCGCTCACAGCACGCAATGCCTACAACAATTGTAGCAAAATGGCTGTGGCGCGCATTTACCGTTCGCAAGAAGTGTTGGATGTTGAATTGGCAGGTTACAAAATAATTCTTACCTTGCTCGATCATTTTGTGGCGGCCGTTTTTAGCCCCGACAAAGCTTATTCCAAACAATTACTCAACCGCATCCCTAGTCAGTACGAAACCGATGCACCCACACCTTATGGCAAGCTCATTGCTATCCTCGACTTCATTTCGGGCATGACAGATGTGTATGCACTCGATTTGTACCGCAAAATTACAGGAATGAGTATTCCACATTTGTAGGAAATGTTTTCTATTTTCTGAGGTTAAAACCTCAGGCAAATCTTTTTTAACTCCAGAGGTTAAAACCTCAGGCAAATCTTTTTTTAATTCCTGAGGTTAAAACCTCAGGCAATAAAATCGGTCGTGACTACGTCACTTGAAGATACAATGCAACCTACTCTTTAAGTCGCATAGCGACGACCGATTTACTTGCGTGGGGTTTTAACCCCATGCAAAAAAGGAATGACAGGTTTCAACCCCATTCATTTTTTAAAATAATGGCTTACCCTATTGTGAGAAAAAAATTATATCAATATTTTTGTGTATAATAATCAACTATTTTCTAACCATTTAAAATTTAATTATCATGTCCAATACCTATCACAAAATGTATATCCAATGTGTTTTTGCTGTGAAATATCGAAATGCTATGATTGGTAAATCGTGGCGAGCTGAACTAATGGCTGTAATTGGCAATTTGGTGAACGAAACTGGTTGCTCAAACCTTATTGTGAATGGCGTGGAAGATCATGTGCATGTGTTTTTTAAGTTAATACCAAGAGTTGATGTATCGGATGTGATGCAAAGCGTAAAAGCCAAATCATCGAAATGGATAAACGAAAGTGGTTTTTTGCAAGAACGATTCGAATGGCAGCGTGGATATGGCGCATTTTCATACAGCCCTTGGGATAAGGAAATGATTTTTAAATATGTTCAGAAGCAGGAGAAACATCATGCAAAAACAAGCCTCAAAAAAGAATATATTGCTCTTTTGAAAAAACATGAGGTGGATTTTCAAGAAGAATATATTTTTGAAGATTTGATTTGAAAATTCTTTTTAATTCCAGAGCTTAAAACCTCAGGCAATTCTTTTTTAACTCCAGAGGTTAAAACCTCAGGCAATAAAATCGGTCGTGACTACGTCACTAATAAGACAGATGCTGTACTCTCTTTTCTTTAAGTCGCATAGCGACGACCGATTTACTTGCGTGGGGTTTTAACCCCATGCAAAAAAGGAATGGAAGGTTTCAACTCCAAGCATCTTTCACCCTTTCCCATTTTTCACTTTTTTAATGGCATCATACATGGGCACTAAATAGCCATTTTGGTAGCCGCACAAAAGGCAAATATTGCCCAGTGGTTTTCCTCCTTGCCATTCCAAATTAATTTTTGAACCCTTGTATTGCAACTCTTCAACAAAAGCATTGCCCACTTTAAACAACGAATCGTAGTCCTGAATGCTGGCCGTAAGATGACTCAAATCAAACTCTTCTTCCGTTTCGAATTCGCACACAAAATGTGCATCTTCCACACATTCGGTGCGCAAATACAAGGCATCTTGCACCATAAAAGGTACTATTGTTTTGGCATGTTCGTATTTTATTTTGCGTTGAGCAACGGTTTCTATTTCTTGTTCATTTATAAATACTCGAAATGTCGAAATATAATCTTTCAATAACAATGTTTTGTGAATCAAATCGTTGTAGCGATAAAAATCCTCCCAATTATTCATTATTGTTGTGTCGGCAGGCATATAATTGCCCAATACAATTTCGGCAGCTACACCGTCAATTTCAATACGTATTTTATTCATTTAATATAATGTCTTTTCTTTCTTTTTTAATATATATATATAATAATTCCAATTTTCAAATCTTAATCTCGATAGAAATCGGTACAAATCCTTCAACTCCTTCAAATTTTCCAATTTTCCAATTTTCAAATCCTTCAAATCCTTCAAATCTTCCAATCCTTCCAACCTTTTTTTAAGAATAATTTAATTCAAATGATAGCCTGTTGCGCCCATTTCGGTGGCTGTGTAATACCGATATACATCGTGTATGAGTGGGTAATCCCAGCATCCCATGGCGTGAAACACTTCGCCGCCAAAGCCCAATTTGAAACGATTGAGCCCGCTCATAGGATGGTTTTGCTCGTACTCGGGTGCCACACCAAACATATCGTATTCGGTACAGCCACAGGCTTTTGCTATCTCCATGGCTTTCCATTGCAATGCATAGGTAGGCATAAGTTCGCGTTTATTGTCGCTCGATGCGCCGTACAAATATGTAGCGCGCGAACCCGAAATGACCAAAAACATGGCGGCCAATGCCTCACCCTGATGTTGTGCAAAAAGCAACAAAACCTCGGCAGGCGATTGTGTATCACTGGCTTGTGCCAACATTACTGCTTTAAAATAACTTATATCGTGTAAGTAAAATCCATTGCGTGCAGCCGTTTGTGCATACAAAGCATACCATTGTTCGAGCCTTTCGAATGTGGCAATCTCAATTTCCACGCCCTTGCGCATCGACAAACCAATGTTGTAACGTGTTTTCGACTTCATATGTGCCAATATATTTTCGGTGTTGGGCTTTAAATCCACAAACACTGTGTTTGATGGCAATAGGTTTGATGCCGATTTGTGTATATTCCACAAATGCGTGCCGTAATTGAATCGAAACTCTTGTGTATTTACAGCCGGTGGCCCCATCCATTTGCCGTCGGGGTCGAAACATTCGCTATCGGTGCTCCAAAACGATTGCCACGTAAGGTCGTAACGTATCATTATACAATTCACAGGTAAAAACGAGCGCAATTGCTCCGAAATATCTTCCAGAAAACTGCCGCGTAAATCCTCGCCAGGGTCAATTTCGGGGCCATAAGGCACATAAGCCACGCAATAGTCGGCCGACACTTGTTGTATCAATACCAACATATCAGCCATAACGTAGTCGAAAATGTCGGCATCGGGGTCGATGTCGGTTTTGCGAATACGAATATTTACTGCCAACGATTGCATGCCCAACCTACTTTTTACATCCGACCAAAAGGCCGTTTGATGCATAATGTTGGTTTTGAACACTTCGCCCAAATCTTTCGAATAAACATGTAAAAACATAATAGCTCCTTTTATAGCAAAATATATTTTTTTTACTTATTTCCCGATATTATATCCACTATTAATCAGTATTTTATAAAAAAACTGCAAAGGTAGTGCTTTTTAATATCATAAACAAGCCTTGTAATTTAATGTAAATCAAATTACAGGGTTTTGCAAATGCAATTACGAAAATGTTTTAACATATACCTAGCACAATTGTAAATGTTTTATTTAAAAATACTTGTAAATGCTTCAGACCATAATTTTTATTTCGATCAAATAATACTCATCGTTTTTGTATTAAAATACCAATGCGAATATCAAATCGTATTTTTATAGTATATTTTTTAGTGATTCATAATTATTATTTCCCATTTTGCAACAGTGTTTTTTACGTAAATAATAATCATAGCCATAATACAAACATTTATTTGCAAAATGCCAAAGGTCCAAAACATAAGAAATCAAAAAAAACAACAAACTTCAGATATTCCAAAAAAAACCTTTGCCGCAATTGCACTATCTTTGCCCTTTATATTAAAATTTACAATTAGC
>CAZEVV010000236.1:0-4074 GCA_964515675.1 uncultured Paludibacter sp.
CATTTTCGATGTTTTCATTGCCTCAAAAGAAATATTGATATAACGAATGGGTTGATAGTTGGCCGCCGAAAAAACACCCACACTACCATTTTCGAGCGTGCCCAAAAGCATACGCGAATCCATTGAGCTTGTTTCGTCAGACAAACCTGCCAACGAGCCATCGCCTACAGGACTTTCGCCACCAAAAGCTGGTAATACACTGTTGTAAATATTGTTTAAGTACAATTTTGCCGAGTTTTCGCTATCCCAAATAGCAGGATTGATGGCCGCCTCGTCTTTAATATCGAGAAAGTCGGAGCACGAAGCGAGCATAAAAGCTGCACTCAGACAAAGGATAATATTTTTGATTTTCATTGTGTTGTAATTTTTTTAATAATTATCAAAAAGTAAGATTTACACCAAGATTAAACGATTGTATCATTGGATAATCCGACCAGAAACCTACACTTGCATCTTTGTATGGATAAGGATTGATGATGGTCCAAAGATTAGAGCCATTGAAGAACACACGTGCCGATTCGATGGCCGCAAGTTTGGATATTTTGCTCGGCACACTGTACGATACATTCACATTACGCAAACGCAAAGTATGTCCGTCGCGCATCCAGAAAGTAGAACGTTGGTCGCGCAAACTGTAAGTATCTAAACGCGGGTATATTGCATTGGGGTTGCTTTCGGTCCAATAGTTGCCATACCATTCGCGTAGCATGTTCGAACTTGTCGATAGGAAATCGCCTGAACGTGCACCGCCCGAAGCTGCTGTCCAGAAACCTTTTTCGAACAAAACATCGTTGCCAAACTGCCCATTAAACTGCATATCAACACTCAAGCTCTTCCATTTGAAACCCAAACTAAATCCATAGTTGAATGGAGGGTTATCGTATTTACTAATAATGCGTTGGTCATCAGTTGTAATTTTGCCATCGGGTGCTCCATCGCGCCAATTGCCATTTTCGTCGCGATACACAGCGCTACCCACATCCTTAAACATAAGCATACCAGGCTTCATATCGGCCTCTTTTAGTCCTAAAACACTAATTTCGCCTGTAGCCGAGTTGGCTTTTAGTTCGGCTATATATCTATCAACATCGTCCTGCGTGCGGGCAATGCCCATGCTGTAATAACCCACTTCGCCACCACGTATGCGGCCAATTTCATCTTTCCATGTGCCAATAACTCCTGGGTTTTGCGATTTTTGTATTACTTTGTTGGTAGCATATGCAATATTTCCTTTTACACTCGCCGACCAATCTTTATTAAACTTGTGATTGTATTTTACCGAAAACTCGCCACCCCACGAATCCTGAATTCCCTTGTTGAGTTTTGGTGTTGCGGCATTTATACCTGCTGTTTGTGCAAATTCGCTTTTAAAATCGTCCAAAATATCGAAGGTATGACGGTAAAAGCCATCAATGCCAAATTCCAAATTCTTAAACATATTAAAGTCAACACCCGCATTGTACGAATCGGTTTTTTCCCATGTCGACATGGTATATACCAAACCTTCCATTGTTGGGTAAAGCATTGTAAGCAAAGCATTTCCACCCACATATGCACCACTACTTTGTCCGTAGCTCGAACGCCATTGATTCATCGATACTTTGTCGCTACCCAAACGACCGTAGGAAGCACGCAATTTCAAATTGTCGATATTTTTCACATTGTCCTTGAAAAATGCCTCTTCGGAAACACGCCAACCCAATGATATTGAAGGGAAAAGTCCCCAACGATATTTAGGTGCAAAATTGGTAGATGCTTCGTAACGAGCCGAAGCTTCAACAATGTATCGCTCATCGTAATTGTAGGTAAATCGTCCGATAAATGACTGACGGCGCGATTTGGTGTTGATGTTTGATGCATTCGTCATCCCTTCCTGACTAAAACCTTCCATAATTTCGTAATTGTCGATAACGACAGTGTTGCGTCCAGCATTCAGTCCATTGCCACTGCTTTCCGATTGCTCGTACATAAGCATACTGTTCAAGCTGCTTTTACCAAATTTTGTGTCGTACGATATTTGCGGATTAATTTGATATGAAGAATTGAATGATGCTGACTCGTAAATTCGATCCGAATTGGTAATGCGTCGACTGTAACGTGCGTCGGAAATAGGATATTGAACATCCGACAATAAATAACTGTTTTGTGTTTCGCCTTGGGGTATAAAATTATATACCAAATAAGGTTTCGACAATTGTTTGCCACTGTTGCTGCCATTGTTGTAATTGGCTGTAAGACGTGCTTTTAAACCTTTAACTTTTTCGAATTTATACTCGAACGACATACCTGCTGCAATATCGTTGGATGTAGCACGGCGATACGAACCCGAGTTCATTATTTCGAGAGGGTGCGAACCATTCGATGGGATTGAATTGCCTACTGGTAAACCATTGATATAGGGCGGAATGAAACGAGGCGCTCGCGCTAAGTCGCTAAATGTACCATACATTCTGTCGGGTTCAGCATCGCGCTGGTTCAGTGGCATTTCGGTTTGTTTCGACGAATAACTCATCGAGAAATTGGCCGTTAAGTTTTTCGACATTTTGGCATCAACACCAAAACGCAATGAGTAACGATTCATATTGAGGTTCGAAAAATTACCATCGGCATTCATATACGAGCCACCCACGAAATATTTCACATCCTCGCTACCGCCACTCACATTAAGCGTGTGGCGCTGATTGCCAGCATTTTTCCAAGCCATCCCCAACCAATCGTAGTTCATCGAGCGCATGGCCTCTAATTCGCTTGCGCTAAAAAACTTCGTGTTAGCTGCATCGGCTCCTTTATAAGTAATGTTTTGTTGCCAAAGGTCGTTAAGTGCTACACCTTGTTCGTAAGCGCTCATCATCACAGGCATTTGCACCCCTTGGTTGTAACCAAACGAACCCGAATAGCTTACTTTGGGTTTTCCGGCAGCACCTTTTTTGGTTGTTACCAAAATAACCCCACCGGCACCACGCACACCATAAATGGCAGCGGCAGCATCCTTCAAAACAGAGATATTTTCAACCTCCGAAGGGTCGAGCACGTTAAATGCACTCACATCGCGAATAAAACCATCAATAACGTACAAAGGCTCCTCGGCATTCCACGAACCATTGATACGTATTTTTATTGTTGCATTGCCAATAGGGTTACCCGTGGCTTCGCTCACCGATACGCCAGGCATTGTACCTGTAAGCACCGACGCCAAGTTGGGCGCAGGTATATCGGCCACTTCGTTCATATTAATATTGGCCACAGCGCCTGTGAGGTTGGCACGTTTCACAGCGCCATAACCTACCACTACCACTTCGTCGAGCAATTCGGTTTCTTCTTTCAAAACAATAACTGCCGGAATGGCGTTGGCCTTAAGTTTGGCCGTAACGTAGCCAATATAAGAATAAACGATGGTTGCCGTTGGCGCCACTTTAATGCTGTACTTACCATCAAAATCGGTAACTGTACCCGTTGTTGTGCCTTCAACCATAATGGTTGCTCCAATAATTGGTTCGCGTTTCTCGTCGACAACGCTACCCGAAATGGTAATTTGTGCTTGATTGGCCTGCGCTTTAAGCTCTCCCGACTGCAACAAAAATCCTGCAAGCAGAATGATTGATGCACAAAAAAATGACTGAACCTTTGCAAGTCCCATTTTTTGCTGGTGATTTTTTTTGTAATTCATTTTTTATTAGCGATTTACGAATTTATAAACCGAAGCATCGCTGCTTTCCGATTATTGTGTTTATTGTTGCTTGTAAAATATGCTGCCTAACGTTACAAACAATTTTCAACATATAATGTATTGACGCACACAGTTGGATAATGTAATCGGCCGAACAAAAAAAAACACAATATTATACAGGTTTTGGGCTGAAAAAGGAGGTTAGAAAAAGATTGCTAATTATTCAACAACATTTAATATTATAAGGAACAAAAATATTAAACTCAACATTATTTTGATGTATGCAATTAAAACATATCGAATTAGAAAAAGTTGGAAGACCGAAATGAATATTGCGTAAACAAAAAACAAAACGGCAAGAAAGCACATTTTCACTCTGTGATTGGATAAAACGAAACCCCATCTAT
>CAZEVV010000237.1:0-4073 GCA_964515675.1 uncultured Paludibacter sp.
CAGCATTTACATTTTTCTTAAATGCCATACTTACTGATATTCGTAGCTATACAAGCGAAAAGCTTGCGCAGTCGGTCAATCGTTATATTTATACTTTGTTGCACCAACAACATGCACATTTGGCTTTAAGTTATTACGAAAATCACGCCGAGCAAGATAAAATTCACCGTGCTGTGCACGAAGCTGGTTTTCGACCGCTAAAAATAATTAACGAAACCATACAGTTGACGCGTTCGTTGATAGCGGCTGTCGTACTTTTTATTGTGTTTATAAGTGTGCAATGGTATTTGGTGCCTTTGCTTTTTGTTGCGGTTTTGCCAAGCCTTATTGTTCGTGTCATTTTTGCAAAAAAATCATATACTTTAAAAAAAGATTTGAGTAGTACCGAGCGTCGCATGTACTACTTTAACCGTGTACTCACTGCATTTCCTTTTGCTAAAGAGATGAAACTTTTTGGTTTTGCTTCATTTTTTAAAAACAAATTTAATGTGGAGCAAAATAAAGTTTTCGATGCCAATTTAAAACACAAAAAGGCCGAATTGATGGCCAATGTAGCAACGCAATTGTTCGCTGTATTGCTCATTTTTGCAGCATTAATATTGGTGATGCAATTGTTTTTCGATGCCAAAATATCGCTTGGTACAGTTGTTTTGTTTTTCTTTGCTTTTCAGCGGGCTTATGGCGTGGTGAGCGATTTGTTTTCGTCGTTGGCACGTTTGGTTAGCGATCAAACATTCCTGAAGGACTTTAATTGGTTTATACAAATTGATACAGTTACACAAAAGTTAAATGCCGATACCGCAAAAGCGTTTAGTCTTAAAAAATCGATTGTGTGTAATGGTCTGACATTTAAGTACGAAACCAGCAAGCGTAACGCACTCAACAATGTGAATTTCGAAATTGCCGCAGGCTCAAAAGTGGCCTTTGTGGGGCCTAATGGTTCAGGGAAATCGACGCTTGTAAAAATGTTGTGCGGATTTTATACTCCCAATAGTGGGCAAATACTTTTCGATGGCAAAAGCATCGAAGCAATTGGTGCAGAACAATTGCGCGCCAATATCACGGCTGTATTTCAGGATTTTGCATTGTATTATTTGTCTGTTAGCGATAATATTTCGTTGGGCGATAAGTCGCAAGCTATGGATATGACGAAGGTTGTTGCGGCAGCCAAAGCGGCCAATGTACACGATTTAATTGCCTCTTTGCCGTCGGCATACGACAGTATTTTGGGTAATCAGTTCGAAAATGGCGAAGAGTTAAGCATTGGTCAGTGGCAAAAAATGGCCATTGCGCGTGCGTTTTATCGCAATACCGATTTGGTAATTATGGATGAGCCTTCGAGCGCTCTCGACGCTGATGCCGAATTGCAAATAACCGAAACACTAAAACATTTATCGCATAATAAAACTGCCATAGTTATTAGTCATCGGCTATCGACCATACGCTGGGTCGACAAGATTTTTTATTTCGACAATGGTAGCGTGATTGAAAGTGGTACGCACGACGAACTTATGACTGCAAAAGGTGCTTATTATGAGCTTTGGAACAAAAGCGTGAAAATTAGTGTCAAAGTTAATGATGCCGAAAAATGAAGACGATACAAATTGAAGATTTAGCCGAAAAGGAAGCAATTATTGCTGCGTGCCATACTTGTTTTGTGGCTATGTGCGATGCTCAAAATTTCCCATATGTTATCCCGATGAATTTTGTGTATCACCAGCATACGCTTTATTTTCATTCGGCTCCTTTTGGCCGACACATCGATATTCTCGCGCACAACCCCAATGTTTGTGTAAGTTTTTGTAGCGATGCAAAGTTGGTGTTTCAGCACCAGGATGTTGCATGTAGTTATCGTATGCAGAGCAAAAGTGTTTTGTGCAAAGGGAAAATAAGTTTTGTCGACGATATAGCTGAAAAAGAAAATATCTTGAACTTACTCATGCAAAAGTTTACTGGCAAAGCTTTTCAGTATTCGTTGCCAGCACTTAATAATGTGAAAATTTGGCGCATGCCAGTGATCGAAATTACAGCAAAAGCTTTTGGTGTTAAACGTAAATAATGTATTTTTGGAGTTTTCATTAAAGTATATAAGTGTATGATATGTATATTGTTATGTCGTAAGCCAAGTCCACTATTGCCTGTTTCCAATCAGTGCGATCATACAAACGCAGGGATTGCAAACCAGCGTCAACAAAGAGGATGGTAGATTGTGGCGATATAGCAGCCACAATCTACCCTCTACAAATTTCCCTTTCGCTGGCGCGGATTTATCTCCTTTTGGTCGCTGACTGTTGTTTGCAATTTGTGCCATTAAATCGTAGCACGAATTGCAAATCGGCGCTAGCGGCGCATAACGAGGAATCTCAATTTTTACTACGTAGCATTAACGTGATCTAATGTTTTAAAAACTATAATCAGGCAATAGACGCTTGTAATTGAATTCACTCAACGAACGAATTTAATTCACATTTCGCTACAACAATATTTTTGTTATTGCACTATCCCAAATGCGTCGGCAACTGCTTGGTACACAATTTTTCCTTCAACAATATTGAGGCCTTTGCGGAGGTCTTCGTGTTTTTCGCAAGCTTTTTCCCAACCCATATTGGCCAATTTCACAGCATAGGGCAATGTCGCATTGGTGAGCGCCAAAGTCGACGTAAATGGCACAGCACCAGGAATGTTGGCTACGCAATAATGCGAAATGCCATCGATAAAATACACTGGGTCGGCATGCGTTGTTGGTTTCGACGTTTCGAAGCAACCGCCTTGATCAATAGCAATATCCACCAAAACTGAGCCGGGTTGCATGAGTTTAAGCATGTCGCGCGTAATGAGCGACGGAGCTTTTGCGCCTGGAATAAGCACAGCGCCAATCACTAAATCGGTGTATGGCAGCATTTTTTCGATATTGTAGCGTGTCGAAACCACAGTGTCGACATTGGCTGGCATAATTTCGCTGAGGTAACGCAGGCGAGGCAACGACACATCGGCAATGGTAACGCGTGCGCCCATGCCGGCGGCCATAAGTGCGGCGTTGGTACCTGCTATGCCACCACCCAAAACCAATACATTGGCGGGTTTCACGCCGGGTACGCCACCCAACAAAATACCTTTTCCGCCATTGGGGCGCTCAAGAAATTTTGCACCTTGCTGTATCGACATGCGACCTGCCACTTCCGACATTGGAATGAGTAGCGGAAGACTGTTGTTGAGCTCAACCGTTTCGTAGGCCAAACACACCGACCCACTGGCCATCATGGCGCGTGTAAGTTCTTCGCACGAAGCAAAGTGGAAATACGTGAACAGCAATTGTTTGGGGCGCACAAGTGCATATTCCGATGCTATAGGCTCTTTTACTTTCATTATCATTTCGGCAATGTCGAAAATTTCTTTTGCCGTTGCAAGTATAGTTGCTCCAGCTGCTATATATTCTTCGTTGCTGAAGCCGCTATTTACACCAGCCATGTTTTCGATATGTACTTTGTGCCCATTTTGAACCATGGTTTGTACACCTGCTGGTGTAAGTGCAACGCGGTTTTCGTTGTTTTTAATTTCTTTTGGTACGCCGATAATCATATGTTTCTGTATTAAATTATTTTTTTTGTTTATTTTCGGCGTAAATATACGGTATTTATTTTAAATTGAAAGCAGCACATTCTTTTTTTATTCGCACATGATAAAAAAATCATAAGCACCTGATAAGTCGACCGTTGTAACTCCTTTACACGACGAACGCAATAGCTACCTTTGCTTTTTCGATGCGAAATTTGAACTTAATATTGTTGATAAAAAATAGTGTAGTGATAATTATGCTTACAATTTGAAAGTGAGTTTAATTCCTGAAAACAATTGAACCCAGCACACATCAAGCGTTACAAAATGTTACGCAACAATAACACCGATATATGCAACAAGTATCGAGCATGTGCAATTCACTTACACCTACCGCCCATAAACACAATTCCTTGAAGCTAATGCTGAGTGAGTATTTGATACAAGAAATATAACTGCTTTTTGGGGCGTGCCCCTCGGAATACTCGGGTCGGGCTTTCGGCACGGCATCCACAAAG
>CAZEVV010000238.1:0-4069 GCA_964515675.1 uncultured Paludibacter sp.
ACAAACAAAATTAAAAAAAAACAATCCATCATCAACTGCTTTCAATTATTCAAGTTAATTTCCGATACAACTATCGTGAATGGATAAATTGATAACTAAAAAAGATGGTTTTTTAAAATCAAATTTTTACGAGAAAGTGAAAAACAATATTATATATATACTTCTAATGATGCCAGCAATGCTTTTTGCGCAGCTAAGTGGTAGAGTAACTGATAAAAATGGGGACGGAATTCCTGGGGTAAATGTGTTGTGGCTCAACACGACCATTGGAACTGCCACCGATACAAATGGCCGTTTTGAAATAACCCGAAGCACCGAATCGGATTATTTGGTATTTAGCAATGTGGCTTATAATAAAGACACAATGTTTGTGGCAGCAAATGTCGAAAAAATCAATGTCACATTGTCCGAAATAATTGCCCTGAAAGAGCTTTCGGTGGTTTCGCGCAATATGGGCTTGGTAAAACCACGCACCACTGTGCTCAAAACCGAAGTGATAAATGCCGAGGAACTTCACAAAGCAGCTTGCTGTAATTTGTCGGAAAGTTTCGAGACAAATCCGTCAATAGATGTGGCATACAGTGATGCAGCAACAGGTGCAAAGCAAATAAAAATGTTGGGTTTGGCCGGTAGTTATGTGCAAATGCTTACCGAAAATGTACCCAATATGCGCGGCCTTTCGTCGGCCTATGGTTTGGGTTATGTACCTGGTCCGTGGATGGAGAGTATTCAAGTTTCGAAAGGAACGGCTTCGGTAATAAATGGTTATGAGGCTATTACAGGACAAATAAATGTGGAATACAAAAAGCCACGAACCAGCGAAAAAGTTTTTGCCAATCTTTATGCCAGCAACAGTGGCCGCGTGGAAGCCAATGTAAATGCATCGGCAATACTAACGGACAAATTATCAACAGCAGTATTGCTCCATGCCTCCGATGAGTTTCTGAACGTTGACGATAATAACGATAACTTTATGGACATGCCCATGGTAAAGCAGTACAATATTGTGAATCGTTGGGATTATAAATCTGATGACTATACCTTTCATTTTTTCATGCGCGCACTCGACGAGGAGCGCAAAGGTGGACAAATTGTTGGAGATTATCACATTGGCATTGAAACACAGCGTGCTGAGTTTTTTATGAAAAATGGTTATGTGTTCGACAAAGTGAGAGGCACGAGTTTAGGCTGGATAACGAGCGGTTCGTGGCACAATCATGATGCAAAGTACGGTCACAAAGGCTACGATAGCAATCAGAAAAGTTTGTATTCGAATTTGATATTTCAAACTTCATTCGGCAAAGCGCATAAATTATCAACTGGTTTAAGTGTGAATTACGATGTGTACGACGAAAAATTGCTTTTACACAACAGCATGGATACCAATTATCCAGAGCTAGTAACAGGTGCTTTTGCCGAATATACATTAAATATAAACGACAAATTTATTGCATTAGCAGGTTTGCGTGCCGATGCCAATTCGCGTTTTGGTACATTTGTAACGCCACGTTTGAACCTCAAATACAATGTGAGCGAACATTTGCATTTACGCGCCAGCGCAGGCAAAGGCTACCGCTCGCCGCATATTATGGCCGAAAATAACTATTTGCTAGCTAGTAGCCGCGAAATAGTTTTGCCGCAAACAATAAATATGGAAGAAGCGTGGAATTATGGTTTGAGTGCACAATCATATGTACATATTTTCGACCGCGAAATAAGTCTTTCGGCCGAATGGTTTTATACCAATTTCAGTGAGCAAATTGTTGCCGACATGGACCGCGATGTACACAAAGTATATTTCGATAATCTAGCCGGAAAGTCATATGCCAACAGTTTGCAGTTCGAGATTAGTGCCGAGCCAATCAAGGGCTTCACTGTGCTTTTGGCACATCGCCTCAACGACGTGAAAACTACCACCAATGGTGTTTTGCAAGAAAAAGTGCTCACCAATCGCTACAAAAGTTTGATTACCACTTCGTATCAAACACCTTTGCGCAAATGGCAGTTCGATTTCACAACACAGTTCGATGGTGGTGGCCGCATGCCCGACCCCGATGCTTTGCAACCCTTGTGGGATAAAACTTTTGATGCATTTACAGTGTTTATTGCTCAGATAACTCGTTATTTCCGCACGTGGTCGGTATATTTGGGTGGCGAAAATTTGAGTAACTTCAAGCAGCACAACCCAATTGTTGATGTTCAAAACCCTTTTGGCTCGAATTTTGATGCCTCGATGATATGGGGACCTGTGCATGGCCGCAAATTTTATGTAGGCATGCGTTGGGCAATAGATAGGGAAGGGAAATAAGTTTGGAGTTAAAGCCCCAAACCCCTCCCTCGTTCCTCATGAGGAAATCCTAAAGGGGCTTAGAGAGGCGGCACATGGTTTTGGTTAGTGATATATTATTTAAATACAAATATCTCTTTTCCCCCTTTAGGGGGTTAGGGGGCAAAAAATAGATTTATGAAACAAGCATTATTAGTATTATCGACAGTTTTACTTTTGGGATTATTTGCAGAAGTAAATGCTCAAAAAAAAGCAAACAGCAATCGCTTGAAAGTTATTTTCGAAGTATCGATGGATTGCAAAAAATGTGTTGAGAAAATCGAAAAAAATATTTCGTTCGAAAAAGGGGTAAAAAAATTAAACGTTTCGCTCGAAAAAAAGCAAGTGGAGATAGAATACGATGCACGTAAGACAGATATTGGAAAATTGCAAGCAGCCTTAGTGGCACTCGATTTTGAGGTTTTAGTCGTTTTTCCTACCGATTTAAAGTCGCTCAATACGCCAAGTCCGTGCTGCATTTAAATTAGGGTATACGCGCTAAATTCAAATTATCAATGCAATTTTGTTGAAAAAGATTAAAATTTCAGTATGACTGATTGTCAATTTGAAATTATAATTATTTTTGCAATGTGAAATTGAAATTTATAACGAACTATTTTGTTGAAATATAAATTTTTGCGCATCAAATTAAAACTATTTTATAATTAGAACTGTTATAAATTAGGTCAAAATTAAAAAGAAAATTAAGTCAAATTCAAATTAAAACAAAAGAAAAATGAAAAAGAAAGTATTTATTTTATCGTTAGCAGTAATGTTTGTTGTTGCTATGGCAACTGTTACAGCTCAAACTCAAAAGAAAGATGCAAAATCAGCTACAAAAACTGAGGTGAAAGCAGAGTCAAAATCAGGTTGTTGCTCTGACAAATCAGGTGATAAAAAAGCAGCTTGTTCTGATAAAAAAGCCGACAAAAAATGCTGTTCAGACAAATCGGGTGAGAAAAAAGCATGTAGCGAAAAAACTGCAAATGCTGAGAAAAAGGGCTGTTGCTCAAAATCATAATCTGCAAATATATTTTGTAATAAAGGCTTCGTACATTGTGTGCGGAGCTTTTTTTGTGCCCTTATTTCTGTTGATGGATTGTTAATTTTGATGCACAAATATAAAAATCATTTTTTTTCTATATTCACAACTTTTGCGGGAGAGCCGTGATTGCTTTGTTGTTGTTGTTGTTGTTGTTGTTGTTGCTGTATGTGTATTGTATGTGAAAGCATTAAAAAAGTGGCTGCAAAATTACTTGTAAATGCTTGTTATCTTTGTCGGGGCAACGGTGTAATATCTGGCGTTATGGAACGGGATTAGAACCTGTCTGCATCAGGTAGACCCACGACTCTCCCGATGTTACAATTGGGATGCGTTAACTGGACTGTGCTACACTATTGCTGTGTTGATTTGTTGTTCGCAATTAAGTTTTCAATCATTGTATGGCTTTTCCAAGATTTTATGTCTACTTCACGTTTCATAGCTTCACTGCGAGTTTCAAACTCTTCGCTATATACCAATTTCCAAGGAGTGCCTGTTTTTGTCGCCTTACTTCTGCCTGTATTGTGTCGTAATAATCTGTCGGAAAGATTACCTGTTGAGCCAACGTAGAATTTATTGTTGGAGAGTGATTGTATAATATAAAGGTGGTACATGTTGTGATTTGTTGTTATGAAATGTATAGAAAAATGTATAGATGCAAAAACAACCACTCACATTTTACTGTAAGTGGCTGGTTTTTT
>CAZEVV010000239.1:0-2211 GCA_964515675.1 uncultured Paludibacter sp.
TAAACGACAATCCCAACGCCGAAAGCATACAGGACGATTTACCAACAAACATTAAAACATATGACTACGATTTGTTGTTAGATTTTTTTCCGGACTACAACAAAATTAACCATCGAAACATCGACGTTTTACACGACCGAATTGCTGATTTGAGCTTATACGAAAAAATTATAAATTTGCTGCCCAAACTGGCAAAACACGGCTTTTACTTTGTTTTTTTACTTTTACTTAGCATTGCAATTTATGCTCAAACCAATCGCAAATTTACCGATCGTATTGTGTTACTGCCTTTTGTTTTGGCCTTTGGATGCTCGTTTTTACTCTCGCTACAAGGCACACTGAAAACACGTGTTTTTTTGAGTATTATGCTCACCTTTGTTTATGTGATGTATAAATTATCGGGGCACAACAAATCGAAAAGGAACAGCCTAATAGTAATGAGTTTATTAAACCTATATTTATTGGCACAAAGCATTTATGTGGTTGTGCAAAACAATAGCTGGCAAAGGCACGAATTTAGGCAACAAAAACAACTCGTCGAACGCTACTTTGACGAACGTAAAGGCTTGCTTACACAGCATCGTGGCGATTTCGACATTGAGCAGTTCTCACCCTTTAAACTTTCGTCGACATTCGACAATGAACGCTACGTGGTTGAAGGTTGGCTTGCAGGCATACCGTACAATAAGAATAAGATTTTCGATTTCGACGATTTAATAAACAAAAATGCAATATTCATCTCAAAAAAAACTGCCGACGAATTTCTCGAAAACCTCCAATCGAGCATCGCAATCAACTACGGCATAAAAACTACTGTAAAAAACCTTTATGAAAATGAATTGTATATGATTATACGGATTGTAAATACGGATTAAACACAGATTAAACACAGATTAAACACAGATTAAACACAGATTAAACACAGATTAAAACGCCAGCGGCGTTGCCTTTGCATAACCCCCAGATGCATCTGGGGGAAAGTGAACAATTCAAATTACCAACCCTAGAGGGGTTGACCATATTCATTTTAAAATTTTAAAAAAAAGTTATGAACAGTTATCGACAATCACTTCATCATATAGTTTTTTGTACAAAATATCGTAAAAACACTCTAACTACAGAACAACACGAAAATTTATTTAAATACATTTACGGAATTATAAAAAACCGAAAGGCTTATTTATACCAAATAAATGGTACTGAAAATCACATTCACATATTTTGCGATTTACACTCAAGTGTGGGCATAGGTGATTTTGTAAAAGAAATTAAAACAGCATCTAATTCATGGATAAAGCATTCAGGAAAATTTCCCAATTTTTTATCATGGGCTGAGGGATATTGTAGTATCTCATATAATAACAAAGACAAAGATATGATAATAAATTATATTAAAAACCAAAAAGAGCATCATAAAAAGCTATCATTCGAAGATGAACTTCGAGCTTTACTTATTGAAAATGGAATAGAGTTCGATGAAAAGTATCTTTTTGTTGATTGAAAATTCGAAGTAAATATTGGTGAACTCCTATGGAGTTCAATAATTTATCTGCATTCCCTCCCCCAGTTCAAAACTGGGGGTTATGTACAGAAAACTCCTCCGGAGTTAAAAGCCAAAAACAAAGTATTGATTTAACGTTTTAATAATCACACAAGCAGGTCGAACACCAGCACACACTAATCTGTGATAATCTGTCTTCAATCTGTGTAAATCTATATTTTGTAAATCTGTCTTCAATCTGTGTAAATCTGTATTTTAATAAATTAAAAAATATGATTCCATTCAACAAACCCTACCTCACAGGTAAAGAGACGCATTATATATACGAAGCGGTAAATAGCGGAAAGCTTTCGGGCAATGGTATTTTCACCAAGCGTTGTCAGGATTTTTTCGAGCAGCGTTATGGATTCAAAAAGTGCTTGCTCACTACTTCGTGTACCGATGCGCTCGAAATGGCGGCAATATTGTGCAACATACAGCCGGGCGACGAGGTTATTATTCCGAGCTACACCTTTGTGTCGACTGCTTTGGCCTTTGTGCGACAAGGTGCTACTATTGTTTTTGCCGATAGCATGGAGCAGCATCCTAACATTGATGCCGAGAAAATTGAAGCACTCATCACCCCAAAAACAAAAGTGATAGTGCCTGTGCATTATGCGGGCATGGCTTGCGATATGGACAAAATAATGGCCCTGGCCAACAAATACAAT
>CAZEVV010000239.1:2311-3986 GCA_964515675.1 uncultured Paludibacter sp.
ATGGCGGCTTTTTCGTTTCACGAAACAAAAAATATTATTGCTGGCGAAGGGGGCATGTTGGCCATCAACGACGAGCGCTTCATTCATCGTGCCGAAATAATATGGGAAAAGGGCACCAACCGTGCTAGCTTTTTCCGTGGCGAAGTAAATAAATATGGCTGGGTGGATACCGGATCGTCGTTTTTACCCTCGGAGGTGATTGCGGCTTTTTTGTGGGCACAGCTCGAAAATCTCGACGACATTCAAGCTCGTCGCAAAAAGCTTTGGCAGTTGTATTACGATGGCCTCAAACCATTGGCCGACAAAGGCCTTTTCCGTTTGCCCGAAATGCCGACTTATGCCACCAACAATGCGCACATGTTCTATTTAGTTTGCAACAATTTGGAACAACGTTCGCAGCTCATTGCACACCTCAAAGCCAAGGGTGTATTGGCTGTGTTTCATTACCTAAGTTTGCATAGTAGTGAGTACTACGGTCCCAAACACGATGGCCGCCCTCTACCCCACTGCGACCACTTTGCCGACTGCCTCGTGCGTTTGCCATTGTTTTATGAGTTGCAAGAGGATATTATAATACAGATAATCACAGATTTGAATATTACAGATTTACACAGATAAGAGAAGAAAAGAAAAAATTCGTGTAATTCGTGAACCAACGATCAACATAGCTAAATTTGACATCTATTCTTGGCAAGCCAATCGTAGATGCCGATTTATCGGTAGGGCAAAGCCGATTACGTAGTTAAAAATATCTTCGTTGTTAGAAACAAAGGGGGCTATTGCTAACAACATATAGTGTGGATTTAGAACAAAACCAATAAATAATACAAAATGCTAACAAACAACGAAATACTTCAATATCTATCGGATATCGAAAGCGATAGCATTGAACGCACCGTTTCGGTTACGAATACCGATAAGTTTTGCGAGGCTATTTGTGCTTTTTCAAACGATATTTCGGGCAGTCGATGTACAGGATATTTATTTATTGGCGCTAACGATGATGGATCCTTGTCGGGTTTACATGCCAGCGACGAGTTGTTGCGCTCCTTGGCCGGCATTCGGTCGGATGGTAATATTTTACCACAACCCGCACTTACAGTATATAAAACTAGTTTCGACGCTGGCGATGTGGTGGTTTTGGAAGTGCAGCCCTCGGTTTTTCCTCCCGTACGCTACAAAGGTAAAATTTGGATACGAGTTGGGCCACGCAAAGCTACTGCCAACGAAATGGAAGAACGTTTGCTTATTGAACGTCGCACTGCTAATGCAGCAACTTACGACGCACGACCTTGTTATGGCGCTACTATCGATGAAGTAAAAACTGATATTTTCAATGCCTTTTATTTGCCCCGAGCGGTAGATAGAGAAGTTTTGCGTTACGACACGCGCGATATTAAGTTGAAAATGGCTTCGTTACGTTATTTCGATCTCAAAGCCGATTGCCCCACAAACGCTGGCATTATGTTGTTTGGCACAAATCCGGAATATTATTTTTTCGGTGCTTATGTACAATACGTACGTTTCGATGGCAAAACCTTGGCTAGCCCTATTGTAAACGAGCATAAATTCACAGGCGATTTTGTGAGTGTACTTGCTCAGCTCGATTCGTTTATCCAAACCACCATCGAACAAAAGCATCCTGTATTTGTAAGTGCATTGCGTGAAGAAACTC
>CAZEVV010000240.1:0-3918 GCA_964515675.1 uncultured Paludibacter sp.
GTGTAGGTGCCAGTGGCCGAGGCACTGAGCTTACGCGAGGGTGTGGCCGTTAGTGTGAAGTAGCCATATTGGTTGGGCGTGCGTAGTTTGGTGCGTGTGGCCTCAACATTTTCGTCGTCGCTCCAGGCTTCGGGCTCGTCGTACAAGCTTTTTTGTAAGGTGTAGCCAAATTGCAATTGATAGTTGGGGTTAGGTGCAATTTTGCCTTCGAAATTTACACCCGTAACGCGTGCGCCTGAACCATTGCGGCGTTCCACCAAAATATTTCCTGCAGCATTTTCGCCCACTTCGGTGAGCACAAACACATTGTTTATGCGTGTGTTAAAAACTTCGGCCAATAGGTTGAATTCCGTTTTGCCCAAGCGGAAATAATAATCGAGCGAAGTACTTAAGCTGTGCGAATATTCGGGCAAAAGATTTTCGGCTAGTTCAGTAATTTTCACTGTTCCACCCACGGCATCGATGTGCAAATCCTCGTCGAAAGCTTGCGGTGCTCTAAATCCGGCCGAGTACGAACCGCGCCAATTGAGGTCGGGGGTGAAGTTGTATTTTGTTGTTATGCGCGGACTCAGCACTGCTTTGTCCAACTTGTTGTGTTTGTCGAGCCTAGCACCCAATAAGAAACTTGCTTTTTTGTTTTTCCATTCGTTTTGTGCAAATGCGCCCACAATATGCGTTGTTTGTGTAAAGTCGCGACCGTAACCTGCAATTTTGTCGTGCATGTCGTCGTAGCTATATTCCACACCAGTAGTTAGTTCGGCAGGCATGAAAAGTAGATTGTCGAAATTTTGAGTAAATTGCGCGCCAGTTACCCACGTCAGATTGTGTGTTTTGCCATAAGCATCGAGGTTGAAATTGGTGCCATAATAGCTATCGCGTTCCACGTTTTGCACCGACGAGTAAGCGTTTACTTTTGTATTTCCGGTGGGACTAAACCAGTTGTAGGCCAAACTACCGCCATTAATATCGTGTCGTAGTTGTTCGGTAATTTCGGTTTCGTGGGGTTGCAATTCAAATTTATTGCCACCACGACGTAGCTCGCTCATGTTGTGATATTCGACCGTGAGTTTGCTTTGCGAGCTAAGACGATAATATGATCGTAATCCAAGTGCTTGATTTTTAAGCAATGGCATGTTTGAGTATCCATCGCCATTATAATCAAATGGGTCGCGGTTGCGGTATGTGCCATAAAGGTACATGCCCGATTTGTTGTCGTCGCTCACCAACGAAGTATTCACATTTACGGCTCGGTCGTGTGCTTTTCCGCCAATGTATTCGTGGTTATATTCGGCATTGAATTGGTTTTTAAGAGCTTCTTTTGTAATAATATTGATGGTACCTGCAATTGCATTCGAGCCATAAAGTGCCGACCCACCACCACGTACAACTTCCACGCGTTCAATCATGTTTACTGGAATTTGTTCCAAGCCATACACGCCCGAAAGCGCACTAAAAACAGGTCGGCTATCAATTAAAATTTGCGAGTATGGCCCGTCCAAACCATTAATGCGCACTTGTGTAAAGCCGCAAGTTCCGCAATTGGTTTCAACGCGTACACCCGGCTGAAAGTTAAGTCCTTGCGCCATGCACACTGCGTTTGAAGCCGCAAAAATTTTCGGACTTATTACGCCCACAATTACCGAAGCATCTTTTTTGTTGGCTTCGTTGCGGTTGGCGCTCACTACCACTTCGTTGAGCGAGAGCGACGATTCGCTCACCACAAAATTCAATTCAAGCGTTTTGCCTGCTACAAATTGCACTTCTTTTTCAACGGTATTGTAGCCAATGCCACTTACTCTGACCGTGAATTTGCCCACGGGCAGGTTTTTCAGAAAGTAGTGTCCACTACGGTCGGTTGTAGTGCCAATTACGGTATTGTTAATTGTAATGTTTATGTAGGGGATATGCTCACCTGTTTTTGCGTCGGTAACATCGCCCACTAAATTAGCATCGGTACCTTTTTCGTTTTCGGCAAAACTAGCCATGCTCAATAGCATTATTCCTATCAATGTCAATATCTTAAATGTATTCATGTGTTTATGTTTGTTTTTTATTTTTATAAATTAGATTGCAATTTTTGACACATTGCAAACCCTATTTTACAGCAAAACTGCCTCGAGTAGCGCTGCGTGAGGGATAGAGGCACTCTCCGTCAGCCGCAAAGCCACCACCCTTGCTCGGCTGAGCTTACGCCGAAGCCTTTGGGGTGGTGGCTTTGTGGATGCCGTGCCGAAAGCCCGACCCGAGTATTCCGAGGGGCACGCCCAAAAAAAAATGTTTTTTATCTTCTTTTGGTCGCATTTCGATGATTTTTATGGCATTTAAGCTGTGTTTTTTTTTTTTAAAACTGCTAATCTCCTTGAATCAAGCAAATTGAGTTAATGTACAGATATACAGCAACTTGCGTGCGGGATATAAGTACTTGAAAGTCAATACAATACGACAATTGCTTGACCGAAAGGGATAAGCAGTTTAAAAAAATCAGACTTGTTGCTTAATGCTATTTTCAATTTTTGATGTCGAATGTGCGATTATGTGCTTGTAAATCAATATTAAATGACTTGTTTGGTACTAGGTAGTTGGAGGCCCTCGCAATTGATGCTGCTGGGTGTTGTTGCTGTATGTTTTTAGTGTTGTGTAAACTATAAAAGTGGAAAGTAAATAATCAGTAGGTTTTGCAATTTGAATAGCAGCAATAGCTTCATTTGTTTGTAAAGTGTTGATTTGCTGTATGGTTTTTAGTTCGGTGTCGGTGTGCGTGTGGGGTGGAAGTTGTGTTTCGGTACGCTCACCAAATATCCATAAGTGCGAGTGCGCAATTATTTGTCCGTTGCGCTCGTGAATGTGATAAAACATAGTGATATTGCCATAGTGGAAGCTGAAAAGCACCAATAGGAATATCTTTATTATATGTTTTAAACTTTCGTGTCGCATTGTTGTATTTTGCTGTTAGTCTAAATAATTTCTATAGCTTAATTAATTGCTAATGAAAATGTTGTAATGTTTGTTTATTTGAATGTGTAATGCACTGAATATAAAAATCGCGACACTTACAATGTGTTTTTGACTTAATAAATCGATGTGCAAACCAAATGTTTGTTTTGCAAAACTAATTCAAATTATAGCTTTAACAAATAGTTGTGTGTTTTGTTTATAAATTTTTAAATCAATTTATGCAATTGATGCTCGAATAATGAACTTGCAATGTTAAGTTACTCGCAATAAGTTAGTAATACCGATTGCACAAACAATATAGTCCAATTTCAACTGTGTCTCATTGTCCAATTTGTTTGCAGGCATCGGCATTATACCAAAGTTGACTTTGGGTATAAATATAAATTCATTTGGTATAACTTGTAAGCCCGCTAACCCATGCATGTTTCGTCCCTGATAGCTTTCGGGAGGTGAGAAGGGCATAAGCTGGGGCGATGTAGTGCAATTTTGATTTATTTTTGCGTTTAAATTTTGCTAAGTTTATTTGAAATGGAATATTTTACGCTACAACTACCGATAAAACAACAAAAAAAACATTTCGTTGAAGTGTCGAATTTTTATACGAACTTTCAACTTGTCAATTGTGTGTTGTTGTGTTATGGCTATTTGCTCGTCATTATTTTCAAAACCATTTTGTCGGTTTCGGTCATAGCTTCGGAACCTATGCTGGTGAGGTTGCGTATTGTTTTATCCACATCTTCGTCGGCAATGCCTTCGAGCGACGAAACTACGCGGTTGTCCATGGCCATGATGGCCGAAATGGTGGCGGTTGATACCGAGCTCGAAACTTTGAGCGCACAACTTGGTTTTGCGCCATCACAAATCATGCCTGTGAGGTTGCCAATCATGTTAATTATGGAATAGGCAATTTGTTGGCGCGACCCACCCATGAGGTATGTGATTCCTGCGGCCGAACCCGTTGCG
>CAZEVV010000241.1:0-1330 GCA_964515675.1 uncultured Paludibacter sp.
AAAATTGAACATGATACTACTCAAAAAATACCAAGAAGAAGCGGTTGATAACTTGCTTGCGAACACATACAAACTGCTAAAAAAGCCAGGTGCACGCCACACGCAGGTACTCAAAGCGCCTACAGGCTCAGGCAAAACGGTGATGATGGCAGCATTTCTGAATAAATTGTGCGAAGAATTGCCCGACCGAGTGGAATTGCCTCGCCGCGAAGTGGCTTTTGTGTGGATAGCTCCTAACAAGTTGCATCTTCAAAGTTATATGTCGCTCAAAAACTATTTTGCCGAACTGCGTTCCATAAAACCCATACAGTACGAAGATGTTACCGACAATGCCCTCAAACCCAACGAGGTGTTGTTTGTGAACTGGGAAAGCATCAACAAAGAAAAAAATGTGATGGTGCGCGAAAACGAAACTGGAAAATCGTTGTACCGCTATGTGGCTGGTGCGCGTATGAACGAGGTTGAAGTGGTAGTAATTATCGACGAGGAGCATATGTTTGCCAATACCAAAACAGCCAAACGTACAGCCGAGGTTTTGCAACGCCTTTATCCAAAAATAGAAATACGTGTGTCGGCAACGCCACAAACAAAAACTGATTATCTCACCCTTGTGGAGCGCGACGATGTGGTGGCGCAAGAAATGATAAAGGAAGGCATAGTGCTCAATCCGGCATTGGACAGTTATGCGCAAAACGACCGTTCGTTGGATCAGGTACTTATCGATGTGGCGCTCGAAAAACGCAATCAAATAGCAGAAGCATATAAGCGTTTGGATAAAAATATCAATCCTTTGCTGCTTATACAGTTACCCAATGATACTTCCGAAGATACAAGTGTTGAGGATAAAAAAATCATTGAGTTGGTTACGCTGCATTTAGAAAATTATTGCGGTATAAGTACACAAAACGGACGATTGGCAGTGTGGCTATCAAAACAAAAAGAAAATCTCGAAAACATTGAGGACTACGACAATGGAGTAGAAGTATTGCTTTTTAAACAGGCCATTGCATTGGGTTGGGACTGTCCGCGCGCTGCGGTATTGCTTATCTTTCGTGAGCTTCACAGTCAGCAATTTACCATACAAACTGTTGGCCGTATTTTACGTATGCCCGAACAGCAACACTATCCCGAAAGTTTACTCAATCAGGGCTATGTGTACACCAATTTGAGCAAAAGTCAGATAGAAGTAGTGCAGGACGATATGAGCTATATCACCACCAACAAAGCCGTGCGCCGACAAGATTATGCTGCGGCCAATCTCACTTCTACTTATTACAATACACGCTTGGTGCGTAACCGTTTGGGGTCGAAATTTCGCAAATCGCTTTAC
>CAZEVV010000241.1:1430-3899 GCA_964515675.1 uncultured Paludibacter sp.
GATTCCACGCCCATGCTCGAAATGGCATTGCGCATGATGTTCGAAGAATATCTGAACTACAACGAGTTCGAAATCAATAAAATAGTTTTGTACGAAAATAACCGCAATCAATTCACGCAATTAATAACGCAGGCATTGGAGCATTACAAAGCACAGCTCGACGAAAAAGCCAAGGCTGCCGAAAAGGACAAGCAGGTATATGCATGGGAAGTGCCTGTGGAGCGAATTTACAACGAAAAATACAAAGAGCTCGAAATGCCTGCGCATGCACTTGAGCCGTTTTACGAATACGAGAAAGCGTCAACTCCCGAAGTTCGTTTTGCCGAATTTTTGGAAGCCAACAAAGCACATTTGGAGTGGTGGTACAAAAATGGCGAATCGGCCAAGGAGCATTTTGCAGTGCCATATACCGATTATTTGGGCAAAGAAAGCTTGTTTTATGTCGACTTTGTTATCCGCACCCAATCAGGTGTGCGCTGCTTGTTCGACACCAAAACCCAAGGCAGCGACCCTGCCAATGCAGCACTCAAACACAATGCGCTTATTGAGTATGTAGCAAAAATGAATGAGAAAGGAATACCAACCGTGGGTGGAATTATTGTACCTTACAGTAAGGGCGTTGAGTTGTCGTGGCGGTTTTGCAGGAATAAAATTGAGAATACGATTGATACAACAGGTTGGGATTTCTTAAATTTTCATGAGATAATTTAAATGATGATTTGAATTGTTTTTATTTGATAGTCTGACATAAAAATGTTATATTTGTTTTTTATAATGCCTGATTATAAGCGTTATATTTATTTGATGGTTATTTGATAAATTATAAATTATGACAGAAATAGAACTGAAATTATTATTAGAGCAATTGGTAAAATTACCAAAGGAAAGTGAGTGGGTTGAGTTCAAGTTAAATTATCATTCGGCCGAGGAAATTGGAGAGCGCTTATCTGCACTTTCAAATGGGGCTTGTCTTTTAAATCAAAACAACGGCTATCTTGTTTTTGGAGTAAAAGATGGGGTTCAAACCATTGAAGGAACTACGTTTAAACCTTCATCTACCAAACAAAAAGGTCAGGAACTTGAAAATTGGTTACACCAGTTTCTTGATCCAAGAATAGATTTCAGAATATATGAGTTTAAATATAATAATAAAGACATTGTTATATTTGAAATTCCGGCAACACTTCACCAGCCTGTCAAATTTAATCACGAAGGATATATCCGAGTAGGTACTTATACCCGTAAATTACATGAATTTCCCGAAAAAGAAGCCAAAATCTGGAATAAGAAAACAACAAAAACATTTGAAGAAGAAATAGCCAAACGAAATGTCACAGCAGAAGAAATCATTCAACTGTTAGATACTCAGTCGTTTTTCGAATTATTAAAACTACCATACCCGTCAAAAAGAGAAGGAGTTCTACAAAAATTAGAATCCGAAAAGTTTATTAAATCAATTGGGGGTAAATATCAGATTACAAATTTAGGTGCTATTCTTATTGCTAAAAATATCGATGAATTTGATTTATTAGCTCGAAAAGCAGTAAGAGTGATTGTTTATCAAGGTAAAAATCGGGTTTATACAGAAAGAGAGCAAGTTGGCAAAAAAGGATATGCTGTTGGTTTTGAAGGTATGATAAATTGGATAAATAGCCAGTTGCCTGCAAATGAGGAAATTGGGAAAGCCTTTAGAAAAGAAGCTCGTATGTATCCCGATTTAGCCATACGTGAATTGGTTGCAAATGCAATAATTCACCAGGACTTTAAAGAATCAGGTACCGGTACAATGATTGAGATTTTTCAGGACAGAATCGAGTTTACTAATCCCGGCTTACCTCTTATTACAACAAATCGCTTTATTGATGAATATCAATCTCGTAATGAAGCATTAGCTTCATTTATGCGTCGAATTGGTATATGTGAAGAAAAAGGAAGTGGAATTGATAAAGTTATCTTTCAATCAGAATTGTATCAACTTCCTGCTCCTGACTTTCAGGCAATGGAAAAACATACAAGAACAATTATGTTTTCTTTCAAGGAGTTAAACGATATGGACAAAAACGATAAAGTCAGGGCTGCATATCAACATGCTTGTCTTTGTTATGTATCAAACGAGAAAATGACTAATCAGTCATTAAGAGAACGATTTAAAATTGAAGAAAAGAATTCAGCAATAGCTTCCCGGATTATAAGGGATGCATTGCAGTCAAATTTAATCAAGGAAGATGACCCTGATAGCAAATCAAGAAAATTTGCAAGGTATATTCCTTTTTGGGCATAGTTTTATTTGACAACTTTTCAATAAATCATTATCTATTCATTATAAGCATCTCATAATCAGTATAAATCTTATTTGATGGTTATTTGATAGAATTGCTAAAAAAGTAATAAATCAAAATACCTTATTTCTAAAATATAAATATTATGGCAAAAAAAGGATTAGACACTACTTTTCTTCATTACGGCATA
>CAZEVV010000242.1:0-3893 GCA_964515675.1 uncultured Paludibacter sp.
TCGACGAATCGTGCCAAATACGCGACCAGAAAGTGCTAGCCGAACGTATCAAAGTGCTTATCGACCAATATGGTGTGCCTAAATTTTTTGGTAATGCCGATGCTTTTTTACTCAAACTATACAGTGCTTTTGGCTATTGGTTCGATTTTGTTGCAGTTCCAATATTTAAAAAACGCCTGCGCAACGATACTGCAAAAATAATTATTAATGAAAAACCAAACCTGCTCAACAAGCACCTCAACCAACGCAAAGCATCGCAAATTGGGCAAAATGTAAACCTATTGGGCGAAGTTGTGTTAGGCGACAACGAGGCCAACAACCGTTACGAACATTATCTCGAAGCACTCAAAGATCCCAAAATAAATTATATCTCTATCAAAATTTCAGGGATTTATGCACAAATCAACCCACTTAATTATGCCGAAAACAAAAAGGAATTGTGCCTACGCATAGCTAAAATCTACCAACAAGCCATCAATTATCAGTTTGTTGACTTTGATGGACGCGCAAAACCCAAATTCGTAAACCTCGACATGGAGGAATACAAAGATACCGAACTTACATTGGATGTTTTTACAACTGTACTTTCGTATCCCGAATTCAAAAATTATTATGCAGGAATAGTTTTGCAAGCCTATTTGCCCGATGCACAACACATGCAACAACAGCTTTTGCAGTTTGCCAAACAAAGAATTGCCAATGGTGGTGCATCCATAAAAATGCGTTTGGTAAAAGGTGCTAATCTGCAAATGGAATCCATCGTATCGTCGCTCAAAGCTTGGGAAGTGCCAATTTACGAAACAAAAGTGGAAGTCGACGCCAACCATTTGCGCATTATGGAAATTGCCATGCAACCCGAAAACGCAACAGCAGTGCATATTGGCGTGGCTACACACAATTTTTTCAGCATTGCTTATGCCTACCTTTTGAGTCAGCAAAATGGCGTCGAAGCATTTGTAACATTCGAAATGCTTGAAGGAATGGCCAATCATTTACCAAGAGTTATGCGCAAATTGGGCAAACAAATAACGCTTTACACACCGGTGGTAAACGACGAAAACTTCCTCAATGCCATTGCCTATTTAGTACGTCGACTCGACGAAAACACAGGTGTCGACAATTTCCTCAGCTACTCGTTCGGCTTGCAAGTCGACAGCAAGGAATGGAATTTTTTGCTGCAACAGTTCAACGAAGCTTATGCACTTAAAGATAGCATTTATAGCACAGCACGAAGAAAACAAAACCGCACAACAGGGACTCCCGATAAGCCTGCCAACACCGACAAAACACGTTTTGTAAACGAGCCCGACACCAACTTCGACCTCGCTGCCAACCGCCTTTGGGCCGACGAAATACGCAAAAAATGGCAAAAAAATGAAACCGACACCTCATATCATATTCCAGTGCGCATAGGCAATGAGCACATCGAAACAGATGAAAAAATGTCGTTCTACGACAAAAACCAAGGCGACAAAGTTGAGGTTTGCAACATAAGTTTATCCAACAAAACACAAGTAGAAAGCATGTTGCAATTGGCTATTGCCGATGCTTCGGGATGGCGCAAAACAACACTCGCGCAACGCAACGATATTTTGCACAAGGTGGCCGATAATTTGAGCAAAAAACGTGGACATCTTATAGGATGCATGACAGCCATTACAGGCAAAACAACATTCGAAGGTGATGTAGAAGTGTCCGAAGCCATAGATTTTTGTCGCTACTACCCCATTAGCATGGCAAAATTCGAATCGCTTAGCACAGTAGAATATACACCCAAAGGTATTGTTATGGTTATTCCACCTTGGAATTTCCCCACGGCCATTCCCGTTGGTGGCGTTGCTGCTGCATTGGCAGGCGGTAACACAGTAATTTTAAAACCGGCCACAGTGGCCTACCCTATTGCATGGGAATTTGCTCAATGTTTTTGGGATGCTGGCGTGCCTGCCGATGCTTTACAGTTGGTGTGCACACGCGACAGAAATGCACTCAACGCACTCACTGCGCACCCAAGCATTAAGCACATAATAATGACTGGTGGCACCGATACCGCATTCCGTTTGCTCGAAAACAATCCAACTTGCCCGCTATCAGCCGAAACAGGTGGTAAAAATGCAATTATAGTAACCGCCTCGGCCGACCGCGACCATGCCATACAAAACATAGTTACGTCGGCTTTTAGCAATGCTGGCCAAAAATGTTCGGCCTGCTCCTTACTCATTCTCGATAAGAACATTTACAACGACCAGGATTTTAAAAACAAATTGCGAGACGCTGTCGAGAGTATGCAAACGGGAAGTGCATGGAATGGCGCCTCAATTGTGGGGCCAATGGTTGATAACAAAAACGACAAATTGTTGCATGCACTCAATCATCTCGAACCTGGCGAAGAGTGGCTCGTAGCACCCGTTTTTCTCGACGACAAAGGCTACATGCTCCGTCCCACAGTGAAATGGGGCGTAAAACCTGGTAGTTTTAGTTTCGAAAACGAACTATTTGCCCCCATGCTATCTGTCGTTTGCATGGACAATCTCGAACATGGCATTGCCTTGGTCAACAGCTCCGAATATGGACTCACATCGGGCCTTCAAAGTTTGGACGAACGCGAGCAAAAGCTGTGGAAAAACAGTATCGAAGCGGGTAATTTGTACATCAACCGCGGCATTACGGGCGCAATTGTTAGCCGTCAACCCTTTGGCGGCATGAAACGCTCAGCCTTTGGTGGTGGCATAAAAGCGGGCGGCCCTAATTATGTATCGTGCTTTGTTGAGTTTTCAAACAAACAACGCAACATGCACAGTACACAAAAAATCAACGACAAACACATCGAAAAATTCAGCACACTGCTTTCATCTGAGCAAAAAATCATTTTCGGCAATGCCGTTGCAAGTTACGAAAACAACTACTTCGGCGAATTTGCCATCGAGCGCGACATTCACAACATACTGGGCGAACAAAATATTTTCAGGTACTTAGCCCTACGCAATGTATGTTTACGTGTAAATGCCAACGATGATTTATTGCGCATTTTACTTATAACAGCAGCTGCTCGAATTGCAAAAACAACGTTAAGCATTAGTATTTCGCCCGACTTCAATCAAATTGAATCGATAAAAAAAATAATCGAAACCAAACAAATTAACATCGAAAGCGAACAACAGTTCATCGAAAACATGCACAAATACGAACGCATACGCACATGTGGAACTGCTCCTAGCATCCATGTATTCGAAAAAGCAGCACAACTTGGTTTGCACATTGCCCATGCACCAGTGCTTTACGAAGGCCGATTGGAGTTGCTGCACTACCTAAAAGAACAAAGTGTAACATACGAGTACCATCGCTACGGTAGCATTACCGAAGTGCCCGAATAAAATTGGCGGCACTTCAAATAGTAAATCGTAAATTTTAAGATCGTAAATTCTTCTGGGGCGTGCCCCTCGGAATACTCGGGTCGGGCTTTCGGCACGGCATCCACAAAGCCACCACCCCAAAGGCTTCGGCGTAAGCTCAGCCGAGCAAGGGTGGTGGCTTTGCGGCTGACGGAGAGTGCCTCTATCCCTCACGCATCGCCATCCGAAACGGCTGCGGGTAGTAGTAAGTGAATCGGTTTTCAATGCAATTTTTTCTTTTGGGAACTAATATCTTGATATTTATTATTGTAATAACTGAAATTTTCAATTATCCGTTTCGAATCCTTCATCTCTTTCACATTTAAGCCTCTATTTTAATTAAAGGCTTTTGTTTCGTCGTCCATTGATTCATCTCATTTTTTACATAAAAATTATTCAAAATGAACTTATGTAACCCAACGATAATATTAACAAGTCTATCACTTTATGCTTTTTTCTCTAATCATTTCAAACTTTTATCAATCTAAAATGTTAAAGCTAATA
>CAZEVV010000243.1:0-3869 GCA_964515675.1 uncultured Paludibacter sp.
TAATAAGGCGCATAGCCATTTACCAAAAGCGTTTTTGCATTGGCCGAACTGCTGTGTTTCAGCTCACTATCGAATCTTAATTTAAAGTTTAGGGCTCTTTTGGCATTGCTCGTAATGCGAATAATCAGTGCCTGATGCGGATGCGACACGAAGTATTCGCGTTTAAATTCAACGCCATCAATATTGTATTTTATGGTCGATATAGCAGTGGATATATCGAGTTGCCGACTGTAATTTTGCAGCTTGTTGTAATCGTGTCCAAAGTCGAGATAGAGATTGCCCAATGGCGCATAGGATTGCGAAAACGAGCCTTGCAAATTACGATGCAATTTATCGGCCAGCAAATAATCGCCATTGGCCAGCGCTTCTCGTATTTTTGGCACATGTGTGTAAGCCTTTGGGTTCATGTTGGCATTCACCGGTTCGCCTGTCCACAAAGTAGCGTCGTTGAGGTGTATGGTGTCGGTTTGTAAGCCGCCATAAACGGTGGCACCGGCCTTTCCATTACCAAGCACCAAAGCCTCTTCGAAAAATTGTGCCGGGCTATTGTAGCGCAATAGGTGCTGTGCCTGCACAATGTTTAGGCTGTGCAGGGCAATGAGGCATATTATTGATTTAATTAATTTCATGTTTTATTATTTTTGAAGCCCCCCAACCCCCTAAAGGGGGAGAGCAACACGTTAACAATTACATTGCTTATTTTTTGCAGAGGATTTTATTTTTGCTCAACAAACTCCCCCTTCAGGGGGCTGGGGGGCATTATTTCTTTACCCTTATCTCAATTTCAGCATCTGGTAAGCCATCTACCTTGGCTTTTAGTTTTATTTTGCCACTTTTTGCTGAACCTGTTCCTTGTTTTGTTACGCCATTCACTATGCACAATGCTTTGCCATAATACAAGTTGCGCTCAGGTTTTTTGAGTGAACGATGGTCGTACTGACAGCCATTGTCGGTGCCTACGATGGTGCCGCCCTCCACACTGAAAGTTACTAGCTGATTGGCCAATGGGTGTGCCACGCCCTGTTCGTCGACCAACTCTACGGTTACAAACGAGAGGTCGTAGCCATCGGCTTTTATTGTGTTGCGGTCGGCTGTGAGTTTAATGGTGGTGGGCTTGTTGGCTGTTTTTATTTCGCGTTCGAGCACTATTTGTCCGTTTTTGCGCGAAACAGCTTTTAGCGTTCCCGGCTCGTAGGCTATGCGCCACATAACATGCAATTCGTCGTTGGTTTTACTTTTTTTGCCCAAGGATTTCCCATTAAGAAACATCTCCACTTCGTCGGCATTGTTGTAGTAAGCCCAAATATCGACTGTTGCGCCTGGCTCCCAATTCCAGTGCGGAAAAATGTGCAAAACATTTTCTTTGGTCCATTCGCTTTTGTACATATAATACACATCTTTGGGGAAGCCAGCCAAATCGACAATGCCAAAATACGAACTGCGCGAGGGCCACCAATAAGGCGTTGGTTCGCCCAAATAATCGAAGCCTGTCCAAATGTATTGCCCTGCAATATGATCGTATTTCTTTATCATTTTGAGCGAATGTTCGTGTGTCGACCCCCATGGCGTATGGTTGTTGTCGTAGGCCGAGCATTTTTGTATGTCGTTGGAAAAAGGTATGTCCCAACGCACGGGCCAAATATGCATGCTGTCCGACGGCATTAAATAAAAGCCACGTGTTTGCAATGCCGATACCGACTCGGTAACCATAAATGCTTTGTTGGGAAACCTGCGTGGCACATCGGCAAAGTCCTTGTCGTGGTAGTTATAACCTATAATATCAAGCGCATTGGATACAAAAAGCGGATTTTGTTCGCCTGTTTCGTTGCAGCCGGCTGTTACGGGACGTGTAGTGTCGTATTTTTTTACAATATCCACCAAATGCGTTGTGAGCATAGCATTTAGGTTCACTCGTCCCGAAGCCAAATCGTCGGGCGATGCTGTTTTTGGTGCGTTAAGTAGGATGTTGGCTTGTTGCAAATCGAGATTTTGTGCATCGTTGTTGGCCCATTGCTCGCCTACTTCGTTGCCTATGCTCCAACTAAAAACCGATGCATGGTTGCGGTCGCGGAGCAACATGTCGCGCAAGTCTCTTTCGTGCCATTCGTCGAAAATGAGCGAGTAGTCGAACTTTGTTTTTTGTTTTTTCCACATATCAAAGGCCTCGCCTTGCACAATAAATCCCATTTGGTCGCACAATTGCAGCAACTCGGGTGCAGGCGGATTGTGTGCAGTGCGTATGCCATTTACACCCATGGCTTTAAGTATTTCGAGTTGGCGTTGAATGGCGCGCGTATTTACGGCAGCACCCAAAGCACCAAGGTCGTGGTGATTGCAAACTCCATTGATTTTAATGTTTTTGCCGTTGAGGAAAAAACCTTTGGCCTGGTCGAATTTAAAATAGCGCAAACCAACTGTTGTGCTGTACTTATCGCTTACTTTGCCTTTGTCGAGCAAAACGGTTTCCAAACTGTACAAATACGGTCTGTCGATGTCCCAAAGCTCAGGGCTAGCAAGCCTTAGTGTTTGTTTAATAGGAGTTTCGCTATTTGCATTTAGGCTCAACTGGCTTTGTGTTTCGGCCACTTTTTTCCCCTTTGCATTGCGCAGTATTTGTTTTACGAGAATTTGTTTTTCGTGCGTTAATGTGTTTACAATGCGTGTTTCTATCTCAATGTCGGCCTGTTTTTCGCTTACATTGGGTGTTTGCACAAAAGTGCCCCAATGTGCCACATGCACAGCATTAGTAGTGGTGAGCCACACATTGCGATAAATGCCCGAGCCCGAATACCAACGCGAATTAGGCTGCTGCGAATTGTCGACTTTTACAGCTATCACATTGTTGTTGCCAAATTTGAGGTGTTTGCTCAGTTCGTATCTAAAACCTATATATCCAAATGGACGTTTGCCCAAATAATTGCCATTTATCCACACTTCACTGTTTTGGTACACGCCATCAAAATCGATAAATACACATTTGTTGCTCATGTTTTTATCCATAAAAAATGTTTTTCGGTACCACGCAATGCCCCCAGGCAATGCCCCACCACCAGCACTTGCCGGATGTTTTTCGTCGAAATCGGCCTCTATGCTCCAATCGTGGGGTAGTTGCAGTGTGCGCCAATGGCTGTCGTCGGCATTTATTTGCGACACATCGTTGTTGGTGAGTTTAAATTTCCAGTTGTCGTTGAAATCGACCGTTCGCCAAGGCATTTGTTGGGCCATAGTAGCTAAACTTGCAAGGCTAAACAGAATAATTAGAAGAAGATGATTTTTGTACATATTTTTCGAATAAAGAGTAAAGAATAAAGAATAAAGACAAAAGAGCAAAGAGCAAAGACAAAAGAGTTTTTTAAATTGATTAATCATACAAGTTATACCAACTGTACATATTTAATATATCTACTGTTGTTAATGCCTATTGAGTATTTCGAAATTCCGTTTTCGGAATATATTCAAACAAATAGGGCAATCAAACTTTTTCGATATTCGATGCAATTGTTTTTGCAGTCGTTATTGCTGTATAACCATGCTGCAAATGTATGCAATAAATCATTTGCTAAAAGTATAGTAATGATAACGAATGCGGTATAATATATTAACTTTCGGCATTTATCATTTGATACAGTAGAAAGAAATTTTTCGATACCCAATACTTTATGCAAATGCTGTATATTTGCAAAGTGATTACTTAATTTTAAAAGACTAACTAACCAGCACTTTATAATTAGGGTAATATTTTTTGAAAAGTGATTGATTTAATTTTTTCAAACATTAAAATGCATAATCATCGCTCTGTCAACTCCCCCTTCTGGGGGTTGGGGGGCTGCACTAATACAACAACAATAAATATCTATTACATGACAAGA
>CAZEVV010000244.1:0-2837 GCA_964515675.1 uncultured Paludibacter sp.
CAGTGGCGACAACATTCTGAAAATGCAAGCAGTACTCTCGGGCACCCTCAACTTTATTTTCAACACCATAAACGAAGATATTCCTTTGAGCAAAGCCATACTAATGGCCAAAGAGGCTGGTTTTTCGGAGCCCGACCCACGCATCGACCTTAGCGGAAAAGATGTGATACGCAAATTGGTTATTTTGGCACGCGAAGCAGGCTACAAAGTAGATCAAACGGATGTTGAGAAAAACTTGTTCATACCCGATAAGTATTTTAAAGGAAGCATCGACGAGTTTTGGCAAAATATTGTGGAACTCGATACCGAATTCGAAAACAAACGTGCACGATTGGTGGCCGAAAACAAACGCTGGCGCTTTGTGGCTACAATGGAAAATGGCAAATGCAATGTAGGATTGGCCGAGGTGGATAATAGTCATCCGTTTTACGACTTGCAAGGGAGCAACAATATTATACTTATCACCACCGAGCGTTACAACGAATTCCCGATGATGATAAAAGGTTATGGTGCAGGCGCAAGCGTAACAGCCGCTGGTGTGTTTTCGGATATTATTAGCATTGCAAACATACGCTAATCGATGAAAAAAACACTGATTTTCGGTATTCTTATTATGGCATTGGCTGCATGCAACAAGCCATTGCCGCAACTACCATCCAACAAAGACAATGCTGTGGATAGCACTGCATTGGCTTTGCAGGCCATACAAAACCGACTGGCCGAACGCGAAGATAGTTTTTTGTTGGAATTTGCCAAAAACTACACAATGCCTTTGCAAAAAGACAGTACAGGCTTTTGGTTTGTAATCGACAAAACAAAGAACAATGGCTTAAGACTTAAAAATGGCGACCAATGCTATATCAACGCTGAGTTTTTTTCGCTCGAAGGCGACTTGTTGCATACCGAAAACACCGAAATATTTGTAGGGAAACGCGAAAAAACAGTTGTTATCGACTTAATATTGCAAAAAATGAGTAGAGGCAACGAAGCAGTAATTGTTGCACCATGGTATTTGGCCTATGGCAGCAAGGGCAACGGACATAATATTATTGGCTTTACATCATTACTTATCAAGTTAAAAGTTGAAGAGTAAGCCCCCTAACCCCATCAAGGGGGAATAAGATAGGGCTTGCAGAAGTTATTGAATTGGTTACAGTTTAAACAATTATTAATTAATTACATAATAAATTGACTAAACTCCCCCTTAAGGCGTTTACCTCATGACGTAGGAGGGAGGGGTTGGGGGGCTGGGTAGTTACATATATTTAGTTCAAAATTGTACGAATTTATCATTCTTAACTTTTAAATCTCAGTATTTAATCGGATATTTGCAAAGATTTTTCTCCGAAGTATTTATGCAAAAAAATCGATGACAAAAATTCGCTAAAAAAAATTCGTTGACACTTGCAAAGTTTTATTTCGACGAAACAATAAAATACTGAATTGCCTTGATTGCATGAAGTGATGGGTTGAAAAATAAAGAAAACACAGTGTGCGCCATAACAATTGCAGCATACGCAGAAAAATAGTTTATTAAATTAAAATATATACACATGAAACGAGCCAAGAGCAACAACTCACACAAAGAGTTGATTATCATTGGCTAGTTCCATTTGACAATTAAAAAATTAAATTACAAACAGATGAAATTTGTTTTTAGAACATTACTTGCACTTGCAGCATTAACACTCACGATAAGTGCTTGCACCGACGACCAAACATATGCAAAAGATTTGGCAAACGAAAAAAAATTGATTGCCGACTTCATTAAACGCAACAATATTACCGTGGTTGAAACCATGCCCGAAGTGTGGGCACCCGGGGTTTTTTATAAAACAAAATCGGGTTTATATTTTCGATTAACAGAAATAGGCGATACAACAAAAAAAATTGAAGCAGGCGATAGGGTTTCGTTGCGATTTTTGCAATACACACTCAATATTAAAGCCGATACAATAAGCAATATGGGCACAACAGACTTTAATTCGCCATCGACATTTAATTATGCCGACCTCACGCAGGCAAGCGCTGCATGGCACGAAGCTGTTGGACTAATGAAGCATCTCGACTCGAAAGCTACAATTATTGTACGTTCGAAATTGAATTTTGAAACCTATGCAAACTCAGTGACACCTATGGGTTACGATTTGGTTATGCGATTTCAGAAATAACAGCAAAAAGATACAAACACAAATACACAACGGTAATTCGCTGTGTATTTTTTTTAAACAAAACTATTACAAACCAAACAATACAATCTAAAAAAAATGACATTAATTAAATCAATTTCAGGTATCAGAGGTACTATTGGCGGAGGCATAGGCGATGGACTAAACCCCGTCGACATTGCACGTTTCACTGCTGCATATGCCACTTACATTGCTCAAAACATTGGGCAAACAGCACGCAAGATAGTTGTTGGTAGGGATGCACGTATTTCGGGCGCTATGCTCGACCAATTGGTAACAGGCACCTTGCTCGGCATGGGCTTCGATGTAGTGAACATTGGCATGGCTACAACACCCACAACCGAATTGGCTGTAACAATGGAGCAAGCAGCAGGTGGCATAATACTCACCGCTAGTCATAACCCCAAACAATGGAATGCATTGAAACTGCTCAATAGCAAAGGTGAATTTTTGGATGCAGCAGCTGGCGAATTGGTACTTAAAATTGCCGAAGACGAAAGCTATTGCTTTGCCGATGTGGATGCTTTGGGCAAACTTACAATCGACGAAAGCTACACACAAAAACACATCGACCATGTGTTGGCGCTCGAATTGGTAGATGTTGACGCAATTAAAGCGGCAAAATTTTCGGTAGCTATCGACTGTGTA
>CAZEVV010000244.1:2847-3842 GCA_964515675.1 uncultured Paludibacter sp.
TCAATGCTTTGGGCGTGGCCAATGTAGAGCAACTTTACTGCGAACCCAATGGGCATTTCCCACACAACCCCGAACCCCTACCCGAGCACTTAACCGAAATTTCGGCGCTTATGAAAGCTGGCAAAGCCGACGTAGGTTTTGTGGTTGACCCCGACGTGGACCGCCTAGCAATTGTGTGCGAAGATGGCTCGATGTTTGGCGAAGAATATACACTTGTGGCTGTGGCCGATTATGTGTTGCAACGTACGCCAGGCAACACTGTATCGAACCTTAGCTCGACACGTGCTTTGCGCGATGTAACAGTGAAACACAATGGTTCGTACGAGGCATCGGCTGTGGGCGAAGTAAATGTAGTAACCAAAATGAAAGCTACTAATGCGGTTATTGGCGGCGAAGGTAATGGCGGAATCATTTATCCAGCAAGTCATTATGGCCGCGATGCATTGGTTGGCATAGCACTTTTTCTTACGCATTTGGCCAACGAGAAAAAGTCAGTGTCGGAACTGCGCAAAACTTATCCTGAGTACTACATTTCGAAAAATAAAATTGAATTAACGCCTGCTATTGATGTTGATGCGCTATTGCAAGCCATTAAAAACAACTACCAACAATACGAAGTAAACGACATTGATGGCGTGAAAATCGATTTCCCCACAGGTTGGGTGCATTTACGCAAATCGAACACCGAACCCATCATTCGTATCTACTCCGAAGCTGGCACAATGGAGCAAGCCGAAGGATTTGCAAAAGCAATGATTGAAGAAATTAAGCGTATTGCAAAACTGTAGTTTAATTTATTAGGCATAACAAACCCAAGGGAAACAAAGCATGTACACAAACCTGCAATGTTTCCCTTTTGTACATTTACAAAATAGTAATCTCGCTGGCGCTAATTTGCGTTCCATGACATGCTTCATTTTTCACTATTCATTTTTCATTCTTCATTCTTCATTCTTATTTTCTACGCTAGCGGCTCCTGATTGCTGCAGCTTATT
>CAZEVV010000245.1:0-3824 GCA_964515675.1 uncultured Paludibacter sp.
ACGGCCCCCAACCCCCTAAAGGGGGCTATTACAGCCTGCTAAAAACCCCAGAATAATACTTAAGAATCTAATAACATGACCATTACTTCCAGCACTCAATACTCAAGACTTCTTACTCCCCCATGGGGGTTGGGGGGCTTAACAACAAGCTACTCCTCTCGTATTGCATCAATTGGTTTAACGCTTACTGCGCGTTTGGCAGGTAAATAGCCTGCAAAAGCACCTATGAGCATAAGTATAAACAATGCAATCATTGCAACCGAGAAACTAATTTGTGGGTCTTTAAAAAATGCATCGCTGCCTTCGGTGGCCATGCCAATAAGATTGAGCAGCCCCACGCCCACCATTATGCCTGTGAGTCCGGCCATAAGCACTATCACAATTGTTTCGGTAAGTATCTGATTCATTACAATTTTTGGTGTTGCTCCCAAAGCACGGCGTATGCCAATTTCTTTGGTTCGTTCGCGCACTGTTACAAGCATAATATTGCTCACACCAATAGCGCCGGCCAACAAAGTACCCAATCCCACAATCCAAATTAAACTTGCAATGCCAATGCCCAAATACAAAAACATGGTAAAATCATCTTCAATATTCATACCTCCTACCGCTGTTTTGTCGTCGGGCGAAATGCTATTGCGTTGTTTCAAAATATCATGTATTTGTTTTTCCATTACACTAACTTTTATGCCTGGCTTTGCTGTAACAGCTAAAAAATGCACAATATTGCCCTGATTAAAAGCCTGTTGCATAGTACTAAATGGCAAAACAACAGTTTCTTGCGCATCGCCCCCAATATTTACACTCGAGTTCGAACGTGTTACGCCCACTACATTGAAATAGACACCTTGTACTTGAATGCTTTTACCCAGCGGATCTTCGTTGTTTGGAAACAAAATTTCGGCAACACGCTGCCCGATAACACATACTTTGCGTTTTTCGGCAATGTCGATATCGTTAATATAACGACCCTTTGAGAGTTTACTCTCGTCGATAAGATTGTACACTGGGTAATTGCCCTTGATATTGAAAGTACCCGACTTATCGTTGCGTAAAACATTGTTGGACGATGAATTACCAAATAATACAGGCGCAATATATTCAATTTCAGCCACATTGTTGCGCAACACTTTCACATCCTCGTTGGTCATATTCCATCGGCGTCCTTTTTTGAAACCTTTGTAAGGCTCTGATGTTGAATTGGTCCAAATAAAACATGAATTTGTTGCAAAACCTTCGATATTCGAACTTATGCCTCGCTCCAAAGCTACGCCAGCACCCACCATAACCACAAGCATAAACATACCCCAAAACACACCGAAAGCGGTCATTACACTGCGCATTTTGTTGTGCGTAATAGTTATCCAAATCTCCTGCCAGCGGTCGATGTCGAAAAAATTCCGCAACGAAAGCAACATGCGTCGAAAAAGGGTCATATTATTATTGCTATTATTCATATTTTTATCTATTTTTATCAAAGTCTTCTAACCTTTGGTCTAACCTTCTCCCCTGAGGGGTTGGGGTGCATTTTATTCCTCGCGCATAGCCTCAATAGGCTTAATACGTACCGCTCGTCGGGCAGGCAAGTAACCTGCAATGACGCCCGAAACCACCAATATAGCTGTTGCAATAAACACATAATTGAGCGGTACCGATGGGTCTTTAAAAATTTGCATCCCACCATCGCCCCCCGATGTCGACTGTTGCAAGACAACATTCACCACCTCAACAATTGCAATGCCTATAAACATGCCAATGTAACCGAATATTGTTGTAATAATGAGCGACTCGAGTACTATCGAACGCAAGATAGTAGCTGGCGAAGCACCAATGGCCTTGCGAATACCAATTTCGCGCGTACGTTCTTTAACCGACACCAACATAATGTTACTCACACCAACTATGCCCGCTATTAGCGTAAGTATGCCAATAAAAGCAACAAAAAAAGTAATTATCGAAAATATCTTCATCGTTTCAACATAGTTTTGCTGATTGTTCCACACCCAAACCGCCTGTTCGTCGGTAGGGTCAAAAGTCATTTGGCTCGATAAACTACTGCGTATCGATGCATTCAATGCTTCGTTAGCCTCCTTACTCTCAACACCTTCCACCAACATGGTCATGGTACGGTATTTTTTGTTGGTATTAAAAATGCTTTGCGCCGTGCTAAAAGGGATATAGGCATTGCCACTTCCCCAACGCGACTTAGCATCGTTGATACCCACAACACGAAACACAATATTCCCAACCTTTACATATTCGCCCAAAGCCTCTTTGTTTTTAAAAAGTTTATCCACCACTTTGCGGTCGAGTACAATTACTTTGGCCTGCTCTTCAATATCTTTGCTGTTAATCGAACGACCTTTGTAAATTTCAAAATTACGAATTGCAGCATATGCTGGCTCAATGCCATTCACCGAAAAATTGTCGCCTTCGTTTTTGTAAGTTATACTCAAATAACTATTTACCACTGCACTATAACCTGTAAGCTCGGTAAATTCACTTTGCAGTTTTGCTTTTTCGCTATCGGTAAAATTTAAATTGCGATCGCCTTTAAAACCACGGTATGGCTTCGAAGTACGGTCGGCAGTGAGTTGAATGCTGTTGGTGGCGCGCGAACTAAAATTGGACGTAACACCATTTTGCAGTCCATTGCCTGCCGCCAAAAGAATGATAAGGATAAAAATCCCCCACGAAACCGACAATCCCGTGAGTACAGTGCGAAGTACATTGTGCTTCAAACTGGCCATTATTTCCTCTAGTGTATTGATTGAAAACATTTTAATTCGATTTAATTTGATTCCACATTCGAAATCGTTTATTATTTTACTTACAATAATTATTACATTTCAATAATAATATTGATAAAAGCACTTACTGCCTACGATATATTTTGCGCGAAGGTGCCAAAAAGAAATAAGCGATTGCCCCAAAAGGCACAAATACAACCAAAAGTGCCAACATTAAGGCATCGTTACCTTTAAACTCGCTGCGCAAAATATCGATAATTGCAATAATTGGCAACAATATAAAAAACAAGCCAATAAGTAAAAATGGCACTGTAAAAAGAAATGCAAATACGCCCATGATTTTTGTGTTTATAAGTTATACTTTGTTTCGTGTTTCGTGTTTCGTGTTTCGTGTTTCGTGTTTCGTGTTTCGTGTTTCGTGTTTATCTACCTCAGGTCGCTGACCGTTGGTTCATTTTTTATTTTTCATTTTTATTTCCTCACTTCAATTCCTTCAATCAAACCATCTTTAATACGAATAATTTTATCCGTTTCGTCGGCTACCGATTGTTCGTGCGTTACAATGATAGTTGTGAGTCCTTCGCCATTTAGCTCTTTAAGTACTTTCATTACTTCAACTGTAGTTATACTATCTAAAGCACCCGTTGGTTCGTCGGCCAAAAGAATTTTGGGTTGCGAAATTATAGCTCGTGCAATGGCTACCCGCTGTTTCTGTCCGCCCGAAAGTTCGTTGGGCATATGGTTGGCCCATGCCTTTAGCCCCATTCTATCCAAATATTCCATGGCAATGATATTGCGTTTTTTACGCGATACATTTTTATAATATAGTGGCAATGCTACGTTTTCGAGTGCATTCTTGAAGTTTATCAAATTAAACGATTGAAAAACAAAACCTATCATCTGATTACGATATTCGGCGGCTTTTGTTTCCGACAAATTTTTAATCAACACATTGTTGAGCATATATTCGCCTTGGTCGTAGTTATCGAGTATGCCCAAAATATTGAGCATTGTCGATTTGCCCAACCCCGAAGCCCCCATAATGGAAACATACTCGCCGCTATTAATTTGCAA
>CAZEVV010000246.1:0-3756 GCA_964515675.1 uncultured Paludibacter sp.
CGCGCTGGCGCGGACAGGCGCAAAATAATAGAAATCAATTCTGAACCCGCTGGCGCGGATTAATTCAATAAATTTTGTCAAAAAAAAACAATGTTTAAAGCTATATAAATTAACTAATAATTGAGATTTATAATTTTCCTCAATTCATATTTTTAAATCTGTCGATGTAGAATTATATACCAAATTTGGTTCTATTCTCAATTGCTTTTTCGTATCCAGCATCGGCATGTCGGAACACGCCCATGGCAGGGTCGTTGTGCAATACCCTATGAATGCATTCGGCAGCCCTATTGCTACCATCGGCTACTACCACCATTCCGGCATGTTGCGAAAATCCTATGCCTACGCCTCCCCCATGATGAAACGACACCCATGTAGCACCACCTGCTGTGTTCGACAAAAGATTTAGCAAAGGCCAGTCCGACACTGCATCAGAACCATCGCGCATGCCTTCGGTTTCGCGGTTGGGCGATGCCACCGAACCACAATCCAAATGGTCGCGACCAATCACTATGGGTGCTTTTAACATACCACTTCGCACCATATCGTTGAACATGTGTCCCGCCTTTTCGCGTTCGCCCATGCCCAACCAGCAAATCCGACTTGGTAATCCCTGAAACGAAATACGCTCGCTGGCAGCCAAAAGCCATGTTTTAAGCGCTTCGTTTTCGGGAAAAAGCGCCATTAAGGCTTCGTCGGTTGCACGTATATCGGCAGGGTCGCCCGATAGTGCCGCCCATCTGAAAGGTCCTTTGCCATCGCAAAACAAAGGACGAATAAATTTTGGAACAAAACCTTCGAAGTCGTAAGCATTGGCTTCACCGCCTTGTTTGGCATATTCGCGTATATTGTTACCATAATCGAAAGTTATGCTGCCACGTTTTTGCATTTCGAGCATATAACCAACATGGCGTGCCATGCTCCTTTTCGACATTTCAATATACAAATTGGGATTTGTTTTTCGCAGCTCGATGGCACTGTCGAGCGACATGCCGTGTGGCACATAACCATGCAGTGGGTCGTGCGCCGACGTTTGATCGGTCAATATTTCGGGTACAATACCGTCGGCGAGCATTTTTTCGAGTACATCGCCCACATCGGCCACCAAAGCAATTGATATCGCCTCGCCTTTTTCTTTTGCTTCTAATGTCCAACGTATTGCTTCGGCATAATCATATGTCATTTTGTCGATATACTTTGTTTCGATGCGTTTTTCGATGCGTTTGGGGTCGATATCCACACCCAAAAATGTAGCACCGGCCATGGTAGCTGCCAATGGTTGCGCACCACCCATACCGCCCATGCCACCCGAAAAAATGAGTTTATGCTTCAAGTTTCCGTCAAAATACTGTCGACCACATTCGGCAAAAGTTTCGTATGTGCCTTGTAATATACCTTGCGAACCGATATAAATCCAGCTTCCTGCAGTCATTTGTCCGTACATCATTAAGCCACGGGCTTTTAAACTTTCGAAATGCTCCCAAGTAGCCCATGCAGGCACTAAATTACTATTAGCAATAAGCACACGTGGTGCTTGTGGATGCGTACGCACCAAACCAATAGCCTTGCCCGATTGTACTAAAAGCGAGTGCTCGTCGTCGAGTTCAAGCAAATACCGTATTATTTCTTTTAATGCTTCGGGACTTCGTGCTGCCTGACCGGTACCACCGTAAACAATAAGTTTGGCTGGATCTTCGGCAACTTCTTCGTCTAAATTATTGAGCAACATACGCAAAGCGGCCTCAGTTTGCCACGATTTTGCATGTAAAACATTACCCACAGGAGCTTTGTAGTGCGGGTGGTTGGCATATCGATTAATAAATTCCGAATAATTCATGATCTTCGTTTTTAAATATTAGTTGATTTTCTTTGGCTATTTCGTTCAATGACAGTGTAATTGCTTTCGATTTTAGAAGTGCAATGGCATTTTCAATATCAACCGAAAAAAGTCGGTCGCTCTCGGCAAAAGCAATGTGCTGACGGATAATTGCATGGGCATTTTCGAGCAAAACACCCGAGCGCAAAGGCCTGCGAAAATCGAAGCCCTGTGCAGCTGTAATCATTTCGATGGCCAATATTTTTTCGAGGTTTTCTACAATTTTCAAACTTTTCCGTACAGCTATCGACCCCATACTTACATGGTCTTCTTGCCCAAGCGAAGTGGGTATGCTGTCGGCACTAGCAGGAAAACAAAGCGATTTGTTTTCGCTTGCCAAGGCAGCTGTACTGTACTGCAATATCATAAAGCCCGAATTTAGTCCTGTAGTTTTCATCAACAATTTTGGCAGTCCGGGCACCGACTCCATGAGCGAAAGGTATATGCGCCTGTCGGACACATTGCCCAGCTCCGAAGCTGCTAAGCCAGCGTAATCGATAGGCATGGCAATGGGCTGTCCATGAAAATGGCCACCGCTAATGGTATTATCTTCGCTAAAAATAATTGGATTATCTGTTACCGAATTCATTTCTATTTCGATAATCTGCTTGAGGTGCAACCAAGCATTGCGCGAAGCACCATGTATTTGCGGTATACAGCGTAAAGAATAGGGGTCCTGCACACGATGACAGTTTTGGTGCGACACCACAATTTGTGAGTCGTGCAATAAAGTACGCATACGTTGCGCTACATAAATATTGCCAGCATATGGTCTTAACTGATGTAAGTCGTCATCGAAACATTTCACCGAACCAAGCATGGCCTCATGATTCATTGCTGCAATAATATCGGCATGGTCGAGACAATTGTGCATTTTTTCGATTAAAAGCACCGCATGTGCTGTCATAAATTGCGTACCATTAATCAATGCCAAGCCCTCTTTTGGACCAAGCTGAATGGGTTCGATCTCTAATTTTTCGTACACATCGGCTATATCGACAATGCGATGCTCGAAAAACACTTTTCCAATGCCAATAAGTGGCAGAAACAAATGCGAAAGTGGCGCTAAGTCGCCCGAAGCACCCACCGAACCTTGCTCAGGCACACAGGGAATAATGTCATTTTCGACCAGGAACAAAATGCGGTCGATGGTTTCGGCAGCAACACCCGAAAACCCTTTGCACAAAGCATGCGCTTTTAATACAAGCATGAGTTTTGCAATTTCGGGGTCGATATAGTTTCCCACTCCCACGCTATGGCTCAGCAATAAATTAAGTTGCAATGTACGTGTGTCTTCCTCGTTGATGAGTGTTGTACACAAAGGACCAAAACCAGTATTTATGCCATAAACAATGCGTTTGCTATGCACAATATTTTCTACTACACGTCGGTTGGCTTGCACGCGCTCACGTGTTGGCACATCGAAAAGCAATTGGCATGCGCCTCTAATGATATCGAGCGCTAAGCCTACAGTAAGACATTCTTCGCCAAGGCGAAAAGTTTTATTCACACTATTCATGTGTTATTAGTTATTAAGTATCAGACGATTAACATTACATTCCACAAAGCAACATTTGTATATTATTGCAGAATTTGTGCAAATATACTTAATATACTTCATTAAAACAATACAAAATACAACAAAATAAAGAGGAAATTCAATTTATAAATAGCGTGCGTAAAAAGAAAATGCTGAAAGAATGCTTAGGTGGAAAAAAGTGTCAGACAAAGTAGCGTAAATTGCCCCTATTTTTTGGGTGAGTTGGGACGACAAAACAGAAAAGCAAAAACGCTAACAATCTATTTTAAAGACTATTAGCGTTTATTTGTGTGGTACCACCAGGAATCGAACCGGGGACACAAGGATTTTCAGTCCTTTG
>CAZEVV010000247.1:0-3753 GCA_964515675.1 uncultured Paludibacter sp.
TATATATTCAGGACCCTTTTTGCGATGATGTTAAGGATAGTTTTGAGGCAGTTTTGTCCGTAGAGAAATTAGAAAAAGTAGAAAATGGTCAAATTAAAATTGTTCCCAAAAAGAGTTGCAGTCAATTTTTGATACCAAATGAAATGTAAAAAGCTACTCGTACTTGATCTATGCGTGACAACGTCACACTTCTTGTCAAAAAACATCCAAAAAACTAGGCGTTTCGATAATTATATTTAAATATTCACCTCATTATCCGTGAATATGTCACGGATAATGAAAAATAGTTCTATCTTTGTCGTACAATCTAAAAAAAACAACATCATCATGTTATTGCGATTTAAAATAAGAAACTTCTTATCGTTTTTCGAGGAAACAACTTTTGACATGTTTCCCAATCCTAAGCGAACATCATTCCCAAATCATATTTACGGCGACATGACAGTTCCGTTGCTGAAACAAGCGGCAATATATGGTGCTAATGGCTCGGGAAAGTCGAACTTTATTAAAGCAATTAGTTTTGTAAAATCATTCGTAATGCACGAAGATTTTCTAAAAAATGTGGATTTGGATGAATATATCTTTCAGCTAACAACGGCCAAACAAACAAAAATAAGTTTCGAAATTGAATTCTTTATCAAACAAAAATACTTTGTATATAAGCTTGAAATTGACAAGCGTATAATTCAAGAATCATTAAGTATTTCAGGTGTAGGCAAAAGCCCCGACAAAATAATATTCAAACGAAACGGTGCTGAAATAACATCTACACACTTAGGCAATGAAAGTTCGGCAAAACAATTACTTTCGATGAATCCTCAATCATCGCTATTGCCATTAAATCAAAAATTTCCGGTACTTAGCAATGATGATGTGAAATTAGCATTTGAATGGTTTGAAAAGAAATTGGAAATTATTACAATCAATAGCAATATACCTGTATTGATTGATTTAATGTCAAAACAAACATCGTTGTTGAAACTAACAAATGAGATTTTTGAGAATATTGGAGTAGGAATTAACAGTGTAAAAATTGCCGATACACCTTTTGATAAATGGGTAAACGACAACAAAAACATTGAAGGTTTACAGCAAATAATTGACAATGACCCTTTAAAGCCCAATACTGTTATTTCTAGAATTGAAAACAACCGCAATAGATTTTCAATTTCAATAAAAAACGGAATAAAAACTGTACAGGAGTTTTTGTTTGAACAACTGGGTCAATCAGGTTGCAAAAAAGAGATGAAAATTGGCGCACAATCCGATGGTACTTTCCGGCTGTTGACCTTAATACCTGCTATTTACGATGCAATCAACAAACAAAATGTTGTTTTTGTTGACGAAATTGACAATAGCATTCATCCAAATTTGATGTTTTCGTTACTACAATTTTACGGTGCGAAAGCTTCGAAAGGTCAGTTGATTTATACAACACATACAACACGTTTGATTAATCAGCAAGAATTGCTACGCCCCGATGAAATATGGTTGACCGAAAAAGAAAATGGCAATTCGAAAATGTATTCAATCAATAATTTCAAGATACACAACACAATCAATCTTGAAAATGGGTATTTAGATGGTCGATTTGGTGCTATACCTCAAATAGCTGAATTTCAGTAATAATGGCAAACACAATACGCACATATAGCAAGTCTAATCCTGAAAAAGAACTTCTGCTTCCACAGCCAAAACCAACTGTAGAGGCAGAAGTTGAGACCTTGCATGTACCCGAAATTCAATCACCAGAATATCAAAAACCAGAAGAAGAAGAAATTACCAAAGCATTTTTTGTAATCGTTTCGGGTGGCGAAGTACGCGAAAAGGATTATTTCAAGATTATAGCACAACAGGATAAATTTAAGCGAATAAAATTAGAATTTATTGCCGATCCGCTAAAACTATCGCCCGTTGGAATGTTGGAGCTGGCTCAATATAAGAAAGCCAGATATGACAGTAGTAAAAGTACTGATGAAGAACCTGATAAAATATACCTAATTTCGGATGTTGACCATTTCATGTCTGAATTGCATAAAATTAAACCCATATGCAATTCCGAAGGGTTCAGGCTAATTATTAGTAACTCATGTTTTGAAGTTTGGCTGTATTATGCTTATTGCGATACTGCACCAGCTTTCTCATTACCAACTGATCCACTTAAAACAAGTAGTAAATTTAAAGGTTGGTTGCCTTCGGCAATTAGAGGAGGTGTAAAAACTACAAGAGCCATCCTGAATATCTATCAAAATATTGTGAATGCAAAAAAGAATTATAAAGAGGATGAAAATGGAATACCTGTGCTTTTTTCAACCAATATGTTCGAATTAGCGTTAGATTTAATTCCGCTTATTGAGCCTGAATTGACCAATTTGATAGAAAAAAACAAACGAACTGAGGCTGAACTCAGAGATAGAAAAAAGAAATAACTTTTTAGTTTTCACCAATTAACAATGTCAAATGTACGAAATTTTGCATATTGGTAATATTGAATTACTTAAACTACCAAAAACAGGCTTTTTGTGTAGCAGGAACATAATACCATCGAATGTATTGAAATGTTACGATTGGGCTACGCAACAACGCAAAAGTGGTCGGTGCGTAATAAGTGGCTTTCATTCTCAAATTGAAAAAGATGTTTTACATTTTCTATTAAAGGGCACACAGCCTGTAATTATGGTTTTAGGTCGGTCGCTTTATAAAAATATGCCCACTGAATTGATAAAACCGTTAGAAGAAAAAAGACTTTTAATTGTGTCGGTGGTGGCACAGTCAACAAACAGGCAATCAGTTGAATCGGCTACAATTAGAAATAAATACATAGTTGAAAATGCTGATGTTGTTGTATTTGGATCGTTAGACCCTAATGGCATGCTATTTCAGCTTTATACCGAAATTGAAAATTTAAATAAACATATAATACTATAAGCAACATGACAAATCTTGAAAAACTCTATCAATCCATTGCCAATTTAAAGGACTTAGGCTTATCGCTAAACGAAGAAATGCTCGAAAAAGCAGATATGCTCGAAGAGGAACTGATTAAAAACGAAGTAATCCCTCGCTTGTCGGGCAGTATCGAGCCCATAATTACTCAAATACAACGCCCCATAGTGTTGGTGGTAGATTATGTGCCGGGCGAAGCACTCAGCGTGCGCCTTACCCGCAAGCGTGTAATTATGGACGAGAGCGAAAGCAAACAATATTCGCTTGCACCACAACCCAACAAGGAGCGTACAAAAAAAACGGATAAAACAATAACATCAGCCCCAAAATCGTCGTGGACCGGTTTGGTGGTTACTTTCCCCGATGGCAAAACTATCAATAACAGATATGCTTACGAAACATTGATTGAAGTTGTTGAAACAGTAGGCATCGAAAAAGTGGCAGCACTTGGTTTGAAACATGTAGGCTTGGATTTTATTTGCAAAACCCGCGACGACTTTTACAATCAGCACGAGCTACAAGGCGGATACTTAATTCTCACCCATTCGTCCACCGACAAAAAGAAACGCCAGATTGAGGAAATATCCGAAAAATTGAAATTAGGCTTGAGGGTGGAAGTTGTGTAGCAATAGGTATATTATACATATAGAATGAAATTATAAAATATAAGTATTTAAAATGAACAAAACCTAGAAGTTCAGTACTGGGTAGAGTTTTAAATGGCATTTAAATGGTATTTAAATATATTTTAAAAAGACAGCTCTAAACGCTGTCTTTTTTCGTTATGCATTGTATATTCGAACAACT
>CAZEVV010000248.1:0-3750 GCA_964515675.1 uncultured Paludibacter sp.
AATAATATTTTGTTGTAAACCAAAATGCCATTTATTTGTTTGATTGCATAGTTCAATTAAAATAAAAATGACAAAGATTATGACATATATGAGAAAACCCGAATGGTTGTTGCAAAAACGCGAAAGTGTCGACAATTTTTCGGTAGTGAGCAAAGCCATTAAAGAGCATGGTTTGCATACCATTTGTACAAGTGGCAAATGCCCTAACATGAGCGAATGTTGGAGCAAAGGTACTGCTACACTTATGATTGGGGGAAATATTTGTACGCGATCGTGCAAATTTTGCAATGTCGCAACAGGTCGTCCGTTGCCGCTCGACCCCATGGAACCGTTGCATGTGGCCGAGTCGATACAAAAAATGCAACTCAAACATGCAGTTATCACTTCGGTAGATCGCGACGATATGAAGGATGGTGGTGCCAATCATTGGGCAGCAACACTGCGCGAAGTGAAACGCCTGAATCCCAACACAACACTCGAAGTTTTGATACCGGACTTTGATGGAAAAACAGACTTAATACAAATTGTTATCGACGAGAAACCCAATATTATTTCGCACAATCTCGAAACGGTGCGCCGCCTTACACCGCAAGTGCGCTCGAAAGCAAAATATGACACTAGCCTCAAAGTGCTGGCATACATTGCGCAAAGTGGATTGGTGGCCAAAACAGGCATAATGCTTGGCTTGGGCGAAACAGAAGAAGAAATTTTGGAATTGATGGACGATGCTCTTGCGGCTGAATGCGAAGTAATTACCATTGGTCAATACCTGCAACCATCGCGCAAACATTTGCCAGTTACGGAATATATTCGCCCTGAAAAATTTGCCGAATACAAAAAAATTGGCCTCGAAAAAGGTTTCCGACAAGTAGAAAGTGGCCCGTTTGTGCGCTCATCGTACCATGCTGAGAAACATGTGTAGGGCTTCGGGTTACTTAGCCCCCCAACCCCCTAAAGGGGGAGTTTGGAGCTGAATTTTTACATTTTGCACTTAATTTAGAGTGTGTTTTTATGAAAATACAATCAATTAAGTAACAATTACCGAATAAACATCAAAACATGTTATTGCTGAGGCATTGGGTAGTAAATAAAATTATGTTATTTGAGCTTTGGGTTTCATTCGTAAATTGTAAATCGTAAATTGTAAATCTTGTTGTTCATAACAATGTTGAAAAATAATTTATGGGCAATTAGATTTTAATTTGTAGCTTTGCAAACTCAAATAAGAGATTTTTTTTCGACGATAATTACAATGGCAGAAAAACGCACATACAACAAAAAAAGTAACAGTCAGGCACCCATACAGGCGAACGAATATGGCAAATTACCACCTCAAGCCCTCGAACTTGAGGAAGCGGTACTTGGAGCTATAATGATTGAAAAAGACGCTTATTCGCTTATTTCAGAAATACTTAAGCCTGAGTGTTTTTACAAAACCAATCATCAAAAAATTTTTCGTGCTATAATGAATCTTGCTGTAAAGCAAGAGCCCATCGACATGCACACCGTTACCGAGCAATTGCGCAAGGACGATGCATTGGATGAAATTGGTGGTCCCTATTATATTACATTGTTAACGGCCAAAGTATCGTCGGCAGCCCATCTCGAGTACCATGCACGCATTATTGCACAAAAGTTTTTGGCACGCGAATTAATTCGCATAACTTCGGAAATTCAATCAAAAGCTTTCGACGACAAAATTGACATCGACGATTTGATGCAAGAAGCCGAGGGTTTGCTTTTCGAAGTATCGCAGCGCAACATGAAAAAGGATGTAACTCAAATAAATCCTGTGATTGAAGAAGCGCGTAACCGTATGCTTTTGGCCGCAACAAAATCGGGTGCCAGCGGTGTGCCAAGCGGTTTTCATGCATTGGACAAAATTACTTCGGGCTGGCAAAAGTCCGACCTTATTATCATGGCTGCACGTCCGGCCATGGGAAAAACAGCCTTTATTCTTTCGATGGCCAAAAACATGGCTGTCGACTACAACAGTCCGGTGGCCGTATTCTCGCTCGAGATGTCGAACGTGCAGTTGGTAAATCGTTTGATAATGAACGTATGCCAACTTGCAGGTGAAAAAATTAAAAACGGACAACTCGACACCGAGGAATGGAAACGATTTGACAGAGATATCAATCAATTGCTCGATGCACCATTGTACGTCGACGACACACCCAGTTTATCGGTTTTCGAATTGCGTAGCAAAGCCCGCCGATTGGTAAAAGAACACAATGTGCAGTGTATAATTATCGACTACTTGCAGCTTATGAATGCCAATGGAATGTCGTTTGGTAGCCGCGAGCAAGAGGTAAGTATCATTTCGCGCTCGCTCAAAGGTTTGGCCAAGGAATTAGATATACCGATCATTGCACTTTCGCAGCTCAACCGTGGCGTTGAGGGACGTGCAGGACTTGAAGGTAAGCGCCCACAGCTATCGGATTTACGTGAGTCGGGAGCCATTGAGCAAGATGCTGATATGGTGTGTTTTATACACCGTCCGGAGTACTACAAACTTACCGAAGATGCACAAGGCAACTCGTTGATTGGTGTGGCCGAAGTAATTGTTGCTAAACACCGTAATGGTGCTACCGACGATGTACAGCTGAAGTTTAAAGGCGAATATGCTAAATTTATGAACAAAGACGACATTGACCCTGATACTGATTTTGGTGGAGGCTATCAAACCATTTCGTCGAAATTGAATGATGGCGGCAGCAATGGTTTTTACGACAATAGCAGCGCAATGCTTCCACCACCACCCAACAATTTGTATGGCAACAACAATGATCAAGTACCGTTTTGATTTTTAGCGCTCTATTCATTTTCGGTGTGGATGCAGTTTTGGTTTTCGGGTAAATTATAACACTCACGAAGCTTATGATTCAGCTCATAAGTATGTACTGAAAATTAGCATATATAATATTTTATTAAACGCCAAGACGCAATGCAGCTAAGACACAAAGGGAAACCATTTTAGCGACATAGAGTCTTTGCGCCTGCCTGCCATACAAGCAGTTTTCAAAATAATATAAATAAATTCTGATCATTTACATATTAAAAAAATTAAATACAAAAAACATTATGCGCACAATAGCATTATTAGTTTTGATAATTGCAATGATAGGGTGCAACAAGCCTAATAGAATGAACGAAAAAGAAAGAAATTTAATTGATAGTGGCGATTACAATACGCCATTCAGGGTTTTGACCATCGACAATGCCAATGATTTAAAGGTATTGCGCACACCATGTAAGGATTTGAATTACGAAGGCGATAGTGCATTGATAAAAAAACTTGCTGCACGATTGCTGTCAACCATGATAGCCGAAAATGGCGTTGGCATAGCAGCACCTCAAATAGGCATTTCGCGTAATATATTTGTTTTTATGCGCATCAATCAACCCAATCATCCGGTTGAAATAGCCATTAACCCGCGCATCATAAACAAACCCAACGAAAGCATATGTTTCGAAGGCGATGGTTGTTTGTCCATACCAGGGCAGTCGGGCAATACAGCACGCTATGCTTGGATTGAAGTGGAATATTTAAATATTGAAGGCGTAACAATACGTGAACGCCTCGAAGGATTTTCGCGTACCGATGACTTTACAGGAATAATTTTCCAACACGAATACGACCATTTGCAAGGCGTTTTATACACCGATAAATTAATTGACTAAAAAAACGAGTTTCGAGGCTAAAATGCATTGAACGGGTGACTTGATTTTCCCGCTCAATGCGTTTTT
>CAZEVV010000249.1:0-3740 GCA_964515675.1 uncultured Paludibacter sp.
GTGGGTTGTGGCAACGTTACCGAATTTCGAAGTTTTCGCAACTCTTAGAGAGGGCGTCTCTCAAAGAGACACCCTCTCTCAAAAACGGTTTCGTATTTTTTATCGTAAATCGTAAATCTCTAAATTGTAAATCGATCCTTATCCCAATCGTAAATCTTTAAATCGTAAATTCTTTTTATCCCTCACGCATCGCTACTTCGAGTGGTTGCGGGTAGTTTTAGGAGCATCGTTTTTTCGAAGTTTTTTTTGAAAAAAATGTTTTCTTCTATTAAGCGCTAATGTATTTGTGATTTCAATTCTAAATCGTAAATAGTTCGTTTTCCCAATCGTAAATCGTAAATTTTTAAATCGTAAATAAAAAATTGTGGTTTTTGCCCAAGAAATAACTATATTTGTTTTCGCAAAAAAAACAGACACAAACATGGAGCGTTTTATTTCGGTACTGAAACAATATTGGGGCTACGATCAGTTCAGGGCATTGCAGGGCGACATTATACAAAGCATTGCCTCGGGCAAAGATACGCTCGGACTAATGCCAACGGGTGGTGGCAAATCGCTCACTTTTCAGGTGCCTACAATGGCCATGGAGGGCGTGTGCATTGTTGTTACGCCGCTTATTGCGCTCATGAAAGATCAAGTGGATAACCTCAAACGCCGTTCGATACCGGCTGCCGCAATTTACACTGGCATGAGCTCCGACGAAATTTTGGTGACCCTCGACAATTGCATTTTCGAAGCTTATAAGTTTTTGTACGTATCGCCCGAACGCCTAGCCACCAAACTTTTTATCGAAAAAATTGCACAAGCCAAGGTTTGCATGATTGCGGTGGACGAGTCGCACTGCATCTCGCAATGGGGCTACGATTTTCGACCAGCCTATTTGCGCATTGCCGACTTGCGCCTTGTTTTACCCGATGTACCTGTGCTGGCACTTACAGCCACTGCCACACCCGAAGTGGTCGACGATATTCAGGTGCGCCTTGGTTTTAAAGAGAAAAATGTTTTTCAAAAAAGTTTTCATCGTTCCAATTTGGCCTATGTGGTGCGTCACACCGAAAACAAGGACGAATACATGCTCAAAATCCTGAATAGCGTGCCTGGTACATCGGTGGTGTATGTGCGCAACCGTAAAAAAACCAAAGAAGTAGCCGAATTTCTGATTGCCAACGGCATAGCTGCCGAACATTTTCATGCTGGACTAAAAAACGAAACCAAGGACGAGCGACAAGCCCGCTGGAAAAACGACATTACACGCGTAATTGTTTCCACCAATGCTTTTGGTATGGGCATCGACAAGCCCGAAGTGCGCACCGTTATTCACCTCGACTTGCCCGACTCTATTGAAGCTTACTTTCAGGAAGCTGGGCGTGCTGGGCGCGACGAGAAAAAAGCCTATGCCATAATGCTTTACAACAATGGCGATGCAGTAAAAATGCGCAAGCGTGTGGCCGACAGTTTTCCGCCCAAAGAGTTTTGCGTAAAAGTGTACGAAGCATTGGCCAACTACCTTGTGGTGGGCGAAGGCTCGGGGCTCGACAAAGTTTTTGCGTTCAACCTCATGGACTTTTGCATGAGTTTTAAATTACCTATGCTCATGACTTATAGCGCCATAAAAATTTTGGAACAAGCCGGCTATCTCCATCTCTCCGACGAAGACGACAGTGCCTCGCGCGTACTATTTATTGTGCACAAAGAGGAAATGTACAAACAAAAACATCAGCCCTTCGAAGAGTCGCTCATACACATGCTGCTGCGCTCGTACACCGGACTTTTTACCGATTATGCCTACATCAACGAAGATGTAATTGCCAAACGCATGAATACTACGCGCGAAAATGTGTGCGAGGGTTTGATACAACTTTCACGACAAAAAACAATTAAATACATTCCGCGTAAAAAAACGCCCTACCTCACCTATACCCTCGAACGCCAAGCCAGCGAGCGTTTGGTAATTAGCAAAACCGCCTACGACGACCGCCGCGACCGTTACATAAACAAAATAAAAAGCATACTCGATTATGCCAAAGAAGAAGAAATTTGTCGTAACCAAATGTTATTGGCTTATTTTGGCGATAAAAACACTCAACCCTGCGGCAAATGCGACATTTGCCTAAAAAACAAAGAGTTGACCGTGACAGACGAAGAATTCACGGCCATACGCCAAGCCGTGCTCGCACATGTGGACCAAGGCGATACCACCTTCAACAAAGTGTTGGCCAACTTGCCATACAAGCGCGGCAAAACTATTAAAGTAATGCGCACCATGCTCGACAACGAAGAAATTATCGAAAATAATTTGTTGCGATTGGTGAGGAAGTGATACTACCCTTATTTCACATACTCACCAATACAATAAAGCGGTACATTTATTAAATTAGTTTCAACTTGGTAATTCATTATCGATGACCGAATAGCAACTTTTGGATTATGCATATCGCAATAAAGTTTGAAACTTCGCGCTTTGAGATTTTCACCTGACTTTACTTCAATAGGTATAATTTCATCATTCTCATTTTGAATAATAAAATCAATTTCGTATTTGCTATTACTAAATGTATAGTAATACACTGCCAATACTTCGTTGGGAAGAAGTTGTTGAAAAACAAATTGTTCGGTCAACGCACCTTTAAACTCAGTAAAAACAGCATCGCCATCAAGCACAGTTTTCACATTGAGTTGCGCCATAGCACAAAGTAAGCCCGTGTCGTTGTGATACAATTTAAAAGCCGAAAGCTCTTTGTATGCAGCAAGCGGCAACGATGGTTTCGATACGCAATAAACTTTGTGCAGCAATCCCGTATCGACCAACCACTGTATAGCCAACTCAAAATCTTTGGCTCGTGCACCTTGCTTTATTATTCCGTAAACAAATTTCTTATTCTCCTTCGCTAACTGAGTTGGTATACTCTCCCAAACCATTTTTATCCGTGGCAAAATCTCTTTTGGAGCATGTTTCGAAAAATCATTCTCGTACGATTTTAATATTTCCTTTTGAATTTTCCGCACCTCATTCCAATCTTTGTTCTGCGAAAAACGAAGAACTACTTCGGGCATTCCTCCAACAAAAAAATAATATCGAAGATAATTTATCAATTTGGCTTTAAATGTGTTTAGCATCTCCCACTCACGTTTTTGCATGAGTGTTGCAATTCCATCCTCATTCATTGCAAACAAAAACTCAATAAAACTCAATGGGTAAAGCGTTAAAAACTCAACTTTACCCACCGGAAACGAATCGTCGGGGTGCATGGATATTCCTAGCAACGAACCCGCTGCAATTACATGATATTGAGGTGCTTTTTCGTAAAAATATTTGAGTGCTGTAATGCCACGTGGCGCAGTTTGTATTTCATCGAACACAAGCAGCGTATCTTCGGGCTGTATGCGCATTCCGGTGTATGCATTGAGCAAAGTTATAATTCGTTCAATATCAAAATCCGTTTGAAATATATTTTTTGGAGCATTTTCATCTTCAAAATTGATATAAACCATTTGCTTATACTCCGATTTGCCAAACGATTTAAGCAACCATGTTTTACCAACTTGGCGTGCTCCCAACAAAATCAAGGGCTTCTTGTTTTTGTTCAATTTCCATTCAATCAAATTGCTGAGTTTTGACCTATACATAATTATTACTGCTTTAAAAATTGATAATTATAACTTTAACTCAATACAAACGATGCAAAAATACACTTTTCTCCCGATATTTACAACAATAAACACACTTTTCTCCCACTTTT
>CAZEVV010000250.1:0-3731 GCA_964515675.1 uncultured Paludibacter sp.
AAATGAAGAATGAAAAATGAAAAACTTCCCGATAGTTAAAGGGTTTAGGATTTGAGTTTTTTTAATACTACTCATTTTCTAGCGTTTACAAATTTTGATGGCTGTATGTTTTTTTTAATCGAGTAATGCAAGTATTTTTTCGACATCCATACCTTTTATTGCGCTATCGCCTGATGCGATAAGTGCGTCGAAAAGTTGATTTTTTTCGTTTTGTAGACGTAGGATTTTTTCTTCGACGGTTTGTTTGCTAATAAATTTGTAAACAAATACATTTGATTTTTGTCCTATGCGGTGCGCGCGATCATAGGCTTGTGCTTCGGCTGCGGGGTTCCACCAGGGATCGAGCAGAAATACATAATCGGCTTTGGTGAGGTTGAGACCAACGCCACCCGATTTGAGTGATAGTAGAAATACTGAAATGTTATCGTCGGTTTGAAAGCGCTGTACTTGTTCTTGGCGATCTTTTGTGCTACCATCGAGATATGCGTAGGGAATGTTTTGAAGGTCGAGTTGTTGTATGTAAATTTTTAGATGTTCGACAAAGCTGCTGAATATAAGTGCTTTGCTGCCTTGTGCAAGAACTTCGTGGAGTTTTTGCAATACCATGTGCATTTTTCCAGAGTCGGCTTCGTAGTTGCTATCGACCAATTTGGGGTGATTGGACGCTTGGCGCATGCGTAGCAGACCTTCGAGCACTGTTATGGAGTTGAGTTGTGCGGAGGTGCTTTGCGACTCGATGAATTTGTTGATGTAGGTGTTGCGTAATGTTTTGTAATATTGTGCTTGATCTTCGGACATGTCGCAATATTGTACAACTATCTGCTTTTCGGGCAAGTCGTTGAGCACATCCATTTTTAAACGACGTTTTAAAAATGGTTTTAGAAGTGTGCGATAGAGTTGTATGTTGTTGTCGTTTTTGCATTTTTTTTCGAAGTTTCGGAGTGAACCTAACATGTTTCGATTGAAAAAATGTACTTGCGACCATAAATCACTTATTGAATTTTCGAGTGGAGTGCCTGTAAGTGTTAAAAATCGATTGGCTTTTATTTCGAAACAAAGTTTTGTGATGTCGGAGTGTGGATTTTTTATGCTTTGGGCTTCGTCGAGAATAAAATAGTCGAATATTTGTTTTTCGAAAATTGCTTTGTCGCGCCTTAAAATGGCATAACTCGTGAGTATGATGTCGGCATTTTGGGCTTCGTCGAGCGTGCGTGAGCGCAATTGGCCTGTGTGTACGTAAATGTTAAGTGCTGGGGCAAATTTGCTAAACTCGTCCTGCCAATTGAAAATGAGACTTGTAGGAACTACAATTAAATGTTGCTTGCGGTTTTGCTCAACGAGCCATTGTAGCAAGCAGATGGTTTGTATGGTTTTGCCCAAGCCCATGTCGTCGGCAAGGCAGCCACCCAAGGCAAGTTGGTCGAGAGTGCGCATCCAGCGATAGCCTTCGAGTTGATAATCGCGTAATTGGCCGTTGAAGGTTATTGGCAAATCGATATTGGCTATGGTTTCGCCTTTTATAAACTTGCGCATATTGCTTTTTGCATTGAAGGTTAGGCGTTTGTTATCGGACAAATGTTTGGCTAACATAGCATAATGTTTAGCAACAATAACTTTTCCGTTTTCGATTTTAGCCAAGTCGAATAGCATTTTAAACTCGTCGACCCATTGCTGTGGAATGTATGCAAATTCGCCATTGGGCAACATAATTTTGTCGCGGTCGAACTTTATGGCTTGAATGATTTTTATAAACGGGATTTCGAAATTGCCAAAACGAACGGTAGCATTGAGGTCGAACCAATCGCGCTCTTCACTCATAATTACTTCCATTTGGCGCTCGCCCACAAAATACTTGTTGTCGTCGACTGTTTTTCGTTCGAACCGAAGCTCGATGCCTAGATTTTCGATGTTTTTATAGTTGTGGTTCAGCAGGTCGATGCCTGCACCGAATTTCAGTTTCATGATTTTGGCTTCGAGTTCGAAACCGATTTCACGTAATTTTTGGCAATAATACCTTTCGCTACTGAGGTTACGCTCCACCGAAGAGATGCGAATTTCGCCTGTTGTTTTATCCTCGTCCATTTTTACTAATGAACTTTCGCGACCAGCCGAAAAAACAAAGTCGTCGTATTCGAACAAAAGTTCGAAAATGAGCTCCAAGGCATCGTTTTTTGTGCTGTTTGTGTCATCGAAAAGACTTGTTTGTTGAACAAAACCATACTCTTTAACCCGTAATACAATGTTTTTGAGTTCGGACGATTGATTAATAGTGATGCCATCGGCAATGAGTTTGTCGTTGCGAACCATGGGTAAGAGTATTTTATTAATATACTCTTTGGTTTTGTGTTGTGGTACCGAAATAGCCTTTTTATTAAAATAAGGAATTAATTTCTCGCCTTGTACCAGGTCGTCGAATTCAATAATTTTGTTGCGTAACAAAATGCGCGCAGGCTTACGTGTAAGAAGTTGTGCGCCAGTTATGTCAATTGCTTGTTCGTTAATGTACATGGCCAACGAAATGTCGAGGCCGTTGGGATGCAATTTGGCAAAGTAATAAAGCTCAGGCATGTCGACATTTAGTGTTAATGGCGTCCAGCCAAAAGGAAATTTGGTGGTTGGTAGGTAGACTTCCTTGTTTCCTATGTTTTCGAAAAAAACATTCTGATATTGAGCAATAAGTTGTAAGGAGTATTCGCAGAAATGCTTCAATTTTACGTCGTTGAAAGCTGAAGATGGTTGCTTTAATAATTCAATTACATCCTCAATTTTTTTGAAATTCATGTACAACGAGCGTTTTTGTATGCTGTTGAGTGAGAGTTTCCAACAGGCATCAATCAGTTTTCGGTCGCGTTCGTCGATTATATGTTCGTAATTGCTCATATTGCTTTCGACAATACGCGTAAATTTCACCGAAAAGTTTGCGTTTTTGTCGAGGTCTGCTGCAATGCATTCGGGCAAGCACCCAAAACCTGGGTATATATTAAGTAGATATACTATTTTTATATTTTTGATTTTACTCATTTTTAGAATTTTTTTTAATTGTGAAATCCGCAGCTCAAACAAAATGCTTCGGCAGCGCGATGCTTTTCGAATGCTTTTCGGATGGTTTTTGCGCGTTTGTTCTGAATGATTTCGTCGAATTCAATTTCGAAGATATTGCCTAAAAGCATTTGTGCATTGGCATCGATGCAGCATGGCACCACATCGCCGTTAAGGAGTATGGCTATATGGTCGCGTAGGGCGTAGCAATTGATGGGTGCATCGGGTGCTTTTTTTTGCACATTATCGGGCCAGCTAAACCGTTGCGCATATTGCAAAAATACATGTTCGGCCAGTCGCACACTCATTTTTCCTTCGTCGTATTGCAAATCAGGCAGTGGTGTTTCAAATGCTTTTGCAAGTGCTTGAAGGCAAGCTTGGTTGAATGCATTCACATCGTCGACACCCTGATTCCACAGTCGTAAATTCATATAAGTATGAGGTGCCAATTTTTTGGTCGCATCAATTATTTCGTCGAAATAATGTTCCCATTTTTCGGGCTTGATATTTTCGTATGCATCGTGGAGCGAAACATTTATTTGGCGCGGTTTTTCGTGCAGCAATATGTTTAATCTGTTGTGCAATAACGAACCATTGGTGCTAATATTAACATGTATGTTATGAGAGTTGGCAATGTGTAAAATTTCGGCAATTTGTGGGTGTAACAGTGGTTCGCCCAAAACATGCAAATA
>CAZEVV010000251.1:0-3727 GCA_964515675.1 uncultured Paludibacter sp.
CCACTTGCCAGCGTTGGCGCCATCGGTACAAAAGAAATCCCATTGCACCATGTCGTCGGCTCCCCGCCCCGACAAATACACGCGTTCGGTTTGCGTGTTGTTGTGCTTTTGCGCATTGGCAAAACTCGTTGCGAATAGGATAATTGTAAGGGCAATTAACTTAAATGTCTTCATTTTGTTTTATCGAATGTTATATTTGTTTTTTTGTCATTTGTTCATAAATAGACGCATTAGAGGCTGAAATGTACCCAAAATTATTATTCGTCTGTCGTGTACTCGGGTTGTTTTGTTGCAAATTTGTAGCGGTCCAACATCGGAAGTAAAAGCGGTCCAACATCGGAAGTAAAAGCGGTCCAACATCGGAAGTAAAAACGGTCCAACATCGGAAGTAAAAACGGTCCAACATCGGAAGTTGTATTGTTTTATAATAAATTATTTGTATATTTGCACTTAAATAAAGGAGTGAGTTATGAATGCAAATACTTATTTATCAAGATTATGCGATGCCGAAATAATAGAAGCATTGCAGGCGACAGGTGCAGTACTTATTGAAGGTGCAAAATGGTGCGGAAAAACAAGTTCGGCGAGCAATATTTCGCGCAGTAAATTGTATATGCAAGACCCTGATAGTGCTGTTGCAAATAAGGTGTTGGCCGACACAAAACCATCATTATTACTAAAAGGTGAAACTCCACGATTAATTGATGAGTGGCAGGTTGCACCTGTGTTGTGGGATGCCGTGAGATTTGAAGTTGATCGTAGGCAAGCCACTGGACAATTTATACTTACTGGGTCGGCAGTTCCAAGCGATAATACAACGGCACATACTGGCACTGGGCGTATTTCACGTATATTAATGCGACCGATGAGTCTTTTTGAATCATTGGAGTCGAATGGAACCGTCTCGTTGCGTAGTTTATTTGATGGAGAGTTAAATATTGCCTCTGTTTCAAATATCACAATTGATCAAATAGCTTTTGCAATTTGTAGGGGTGGTTGGCCCGCAAGTATCAACAAACAAGGCAATGCCGCTTTACGTATGGCGCGCGACTATGTGGAGGCAGTTATAAATTACGATGTTTCGCGGGTTGATGATATTGACAAAAACCCCGACCGCGTGCGTTTGCTTTTACGTTCGCTTGCACGGAATGTTGGCACAATGGCAACATTTCAGACTATCAAGTCGGATATGGAAGCGAATGATGCTACAATCTCAGAGAAAACGATAAGTACATATATTAATGCGTTGCGCCGTATTTATGTTGTCGAAGATTTGCCTGCTTGGTTGCCTTCATTGCGATCGAAAACAGCTATTCGCACAACCGCAAAACGACATTTTGTGGATCCCTCTATCGCCATTGCAGTTATGCGCACCAATCCCGAAGGTATTTTGAATGATTTCGAATACTTTGGTTTTTTATTCGAAGCCTTGTGTACGCGCGATGTGCGGATATATGCGCAAGCTAATGATGGCGATGTGTTTCATTATCGTGATAAAACTGGACTTGAATCGGACTTAATCATTCGGCTTCGCAATGGTCGTTGGGCGGCTATCGAAGTGAAGTTAGGCAACAAACAAATTGAGGATGCGGCACAAAATTTATTAAAACTGAAAGAGCGCATTGATGAAGAGCAAATGGGTGAGGTTGCTTTTTTGATGGTAATAACTGGAGGGCAATACGCCTATCGACGAGATGATGGCGTACTTGTAGTACCAATTGGGTGTCTTAGAGATTAATTGGAATTTACAATTTAAAGATTTATAATTTAAAGATTTATAATTTAAAAATGTACGATTTACGATTGAAAATACGAAACATTTGTAATTAACAAAACTTCGAAATTCGATAATGATGAAGCAGCCCGTAGCCACTCGAAGTAGCGATGCGTGAGGGATAGAGGCACATTTACACCGCATATTTGATGTGATAGGACTGAGAGCGGTGTTAGTGCCGAAAGCCCGACCCGAGTATTCCGAGGGGCACGCCCAAATTTATTAATTATTTCGGGTTTCGTGTTTTGTGTTGGTCGTCTGTTGAGCGTGTTTGTTAGCTTGCACGAAAACAAAAAAAGCAGTAGCTATGGTGAACTACTGCTTTCTCGCTTGATTTTGAAATTCTATAATCGCAAATTAAATCATTATCAATCCTCTTCTTTCTTCGAGGCTTCGTATTCTTTCAATAATTTATCTTGAATGTCGACAGGGACAAGTTCGTAGCTTGCAAATTTCATCGAGAATGATGCTCGGCCACCAGTGAGCGAACTTAACGAAGTTGAATAACTGCTGAGTTCTTTTAATGGGACTTTGGCTGTGAGTTTTTCGAAACCTTTTTCGCTTTCCATGCCCATAATAATTGCACGGCGGCCTTGTAAATCGCTCATTACGTCGCCCAATTTTTCGGATGGCACCATAACAATTACATCGTAAATGGGTTCGAGCAATTTTGGACCTGCATTTTTAAATGCTTCGGAGAATGCATTCCTACCTGCCAAACGGAACGAAATTTCGTTCGAATCAACAGGGTGCATTTTTCCGTCGTACACAATTACGCGTACGTCGCGGGCATACGACCCAGTGAGTGGGCCTTGTTCAATTCTGTCCATCAAGCCTTTCATAATGGCTGGGATAAATCGTGCATCGATTGAACCACCTACAATACTGTTGATAAGCACTAATTTACCGCCCCACTCGAGATTAATTTCTTGTGTGTCGCGCACACTGATGCGGTATTCTTGTCCGCCAAAGCGGTAAATTTCGGGGTTGGGCATGCCTTCGTAGTAGGGCTCCACTATCATATGTACCTCGCCAAACTGACCAGCACCACCCGATTGCTTTTTGTGGCGATAGTCGGCACGCGCTGCTTTTGTAATGGTTTCGCGGTATGGAATGCGCGGTTCTTTGAATTCGATGGCAATTTTATCGTTGTTTTCGATGCGCCATTTGAGTGTGCGCAAGTGGAACTCACCTTGCCCCGAAAGTATGGTTTGTTTCAACTCTTTCGACTGTTGCACCACCCATGTTGGGTCTTCTTCGTGCATGCGTGTAAGTATTTCGCTCAGTTTTTCTTCGTCGCTCTCGTTTACTGCTTTTATAGCACGGCGGTAGCGTGGCTCGGGATATTTAATCTCCTTGAAGTCGTACTCGCAACCTTTGGCGTTGAGCGTGTTACCTGTGCGTGTGTCTTTCAGTTTAACGGTTGCACCAATGTCGCCTGCCACAAGTTTTTCAACTTTGTTGCGTATTTGGCCTGCAACAGCAAACAATTGGCTCAAACGCTCTTTGCTCGAGCGGTTTATGTTGTACAAATCGTCGCCTTCGGATACGGTGCCGCTCATAACTTTAAAGTACGACACCTCGCCAATGTGCGGCTCAACGCTTGTTTTGAATACAAATAAACTGGCTGGGCCATTGGCATCGGGTGCAATGCTAACATCGGCTTTGGTTTGAGGTTTTTCGGTAACATGCACACTTGGCGACACATTGCCAACAAACTCCATGAGCCTACGCACACACATATCTTTACCTGCGCTTACGCAAAACACAGGGAACATATCTCGTTTTATAAGTCCTTTTCGGATACCCATACGCATTTCCTCTTCGTCGAGCGAACCTTGGTCGAAAAATTTCTCCATCAATTCCTCGTCGTTTTCGGCAGCCGCTTCTACCAAAGCATTGTGTAGGTCGGCAGCTTTGTCCATTTCATCAGCTGGTATTTCGAGCACTTCG
>CAZEVV010000252.1:0-3662 GCA_964515675.1 uncultured Paludibacter sp.
AACGCTCGGGTAAAACTGAAAAGATTATATCCGTCAATTCTAAGCTAACATAACATTAGTTGTATTTTAACTTTACAAAAATAAAATAATTACTCAGCATTAAAGTTAATTTCTATTTCTAAAAGGTTTGCTATGGGTTCAAAATTATAAATCGGATGGCTTTGAATTTTTGTCAGCAAAACCGATTCGCCAACTCTTGAATGTCTTTTCTGCATGCCAAGCATGCTATCCAATGTTCGGGAATACTATCCGAGCCATAATAGATTCCGGCTAAACCACCTGCAATAGCAGCTGTTGTGTCAGTATCATTGCCTAAGTTTACTGCTTTCAAAATACATTCGGCATAGCTGTTGGTGGTAAGCAAACACCATAAAGCAGCTTCGAGTGAATGAATAACATAACCCGATGAATCAATATCGTTTAGATCTAACAAACTGATGTTTTGGTTTATAACCCTGTCAAAATGCGCAGTTTCTTTTGGTTCTGCATGTATGTTAACAAAAAAAGCCGTAATTTCATCCTGTGTTTTGCCGTATGCTTCAAATTTATCCTGTTCATTTAGCAGGTTTTCGGCAAAACGGATATAGATCAGACAAGCATAAGCGGCGCGGATATGTGGATGTGTGAGTGCTGAAACCTCCCGAATAATTTCGAACTTCTTTTCGATTTCCATTTCTCTGACATATAACAGCAAAGGCAGGATACGCATCAGCGAGCCATTACCGTTTTGCGTAGGATCATCGTTGCACGTAAGATGTTTTAATTCATCAAAATTATTACTTTCAATGATTTTCCGAAGTTTTTGTAACGAAATATCGGTAGTAATACCAATATCAAATACTTCGTTGTGTGCCGTCCAATAGGCATTTTCGCGCCAGCGGCAAAAACGCTCTGCCATATCGGTTAAATCGTAGCCGTTAATCAGACTTTCGGCAGTACAAAATGTGAGCGAACTATCGTCGGACCACGTACCGCGTGGCTGATAATAAGTGCCGTATTCCTGCATGTCCGTTACCGGATTTTGCTGCAATTCTTCCCGACTGCAAAACTCTACCGGCACACCAAGCGCATCTCCTACGGCGACACCGAAAAGTATGGAAGATGCTAAGTTATTGTTATTCATTGTTTGTTTTCATTTATTTCCCACTGTCTTACAAACTCCATCTGCTCATCTGTTTCGGGCGAAGCACGATGGGCGGCATTGGTGGTGCGTTTCAGATAATCGATATAATCAAACACATTATCCTGATTTGCATATCCATTTTGAATAAGGTAACAGCCCACCACTGTGCCTGTACGTCCGATGCCGCCCCAGCAATGAACATACACAGGTAGTCCATCTTTGATATTTTTGTCAATCTGATGTAGAATATCTGTCATTTCAACCTTATTTGGTGTTGATAAATCCACGATGGGCATTCTAATCATACGCATATTCAGCGACTGCAAGTGTTGCGAATAATCGTAGAACGGATTACCGTCGTGGTCGGTTTCGGTGGCTTCCATTAAATTAATGACGGTTTTTATACCACATCCAGCCAGAGCATTGAGTTTTTCGATAGTAGCTTCTGTTGTTTGAGCAGCAGGAATTTCGCCTGCCATGAGTTTGCCCGGCAAAACCCAGTACGAGCGATTGAAAGGAATTGTGAGCATAGGAAAGTTGAATTAGTTAGTTGTACGTTTGCTGTTAAGCTCCTGTTTGAAAGCTTCGTGCTGTTCAATGCAAAAATTGATATATCGATGCAGAAAATCAATATCTTCCGTATCGAAATACTCATGCAAATACCCCAAAACCGGATGTTCCTTGTTGTATATAAACAAGGGTAATTGCTGCAACTGCAAGGCTTCGCAACGATAACCATCTTCGGTTTTGTACATAAACAGCGCATGAAAGCTTGAAAAACAAATCCCGCTTTTCAAGCCAAACAAAATAGGTGGATTCCGCTCTTTATTCCGTTCCCATGCATCGTACTTCATACCAAACCACCGCTTGCGCCGCAGGAACATGAAGTCATCATATTGTTTGCATAATTCTTCAAAAAACAAAATTCGCGGGTTTTTCTTTTCCTGCACAAAAAAATCGGCAAGGGCATTGAAATGGCTGAATTGCATAAATGTTTGATTTAAAGTATAAACTTCAATCTTTTTTCGGCTTTGTATTTTTATTAATCTTATGAAGTTGAACAGTTTGTACTGACGAAATCAGATTGTTGGTTTGAATAGATGTGTTGATATCTTTCAGTTCTTTTGTGTCGGAAGACACATCATATAGCAAACTGTTACTATAGTCAATACCACCAGAAATTTCACTTAGCAACATATTGCTTTCTACCACATTACTTCGGATTGAACTTAGTTCATCTTTTAGCTCATAAAGAACCCCGGTAATATTAACAAGCATTTGATTCAGGTTTTTCTCATTAGCTGTAAGAAATAAACCTTTGTCCTCTAATAAATTATACGTTTTATTGAATTTAACTTTATCCTTATCAACTTCATTTGTCAGAATTGCCATAATACTGTACATATTCTGTAAATTCTTATCTGCCTTTTCACAATCACTGAAACAGCTATCTGTAACATTTTTCGTATATTGTTCAACTGACTTTAAATAATGGGAACGGTATTTCTCTTCCGTTTTCTCAATAAGCTCAACAAAGCGAGTAATTTTATTAAATTGTTCCGGCTCGAATAGTACAAACTTCTCGTTTAACAAATTGTAAAAAGTCACGCTTCCATAAGCCTGACAAGGCAGTTTCCGTAACATATTTTCTAATTCAACGGACTTTTCCAATTTTTTAATGCTGTTTTGTTCCTTTTCTATTTTCTTCGATAAATCTTTGATTTCCTGTTCTTTTAATTCTATCGAACTGCTTAAATCATCTATTTTCTGATTGAATGATTTAATTTCTTCTATCGTTATTGTTGTGTTTTCCATAGTTTATTTCTTTGAAGTTGATTTGTAAGTCTTTGCTAATTCAAAAAACATATCGATGTCGAAATTATTATTGAAGTAGTTATTAATGATTAATTCTACATCCGATTTGTTAAAACATAATGGTTTTCTGAGCTTATCCCTATTCTTTAACTTCATCTGAATAATAATCAGTAAAGACATTATTACCGAGAATGCAATTAAAAAACTATTTTCATAAATAAAACTTTTAAATGCATATAGATCTTCCCAATAGTTAGGACGATCACTTTTTCCATAATTTAGAAGAGTCACATATGTTAATATTGAGAAAATCCAAATAAGAATTTTAAGTAAAGTTCTTTTCTTTTCTAATTTTGATTTATAATTTGGCATTGACCATGATTTATTACTTAACATGTCCAAAAAATATGAAATTAATTCTTCTTTACTTTCAATATTTGAAATCACATTGTATTGCAATTCTTTATCAGTCAAAACAACTTTTGATTTCGTTTTTGCCGTTAATTCAGATTCAACGTGCGACAAAACATTGTCATTAAGTTCACAAAATGCTTTCTTGTAACTCTCAGCATACTTCGCTTTTAATAATTCCTTTTCTTCTTTTAAACGAGATATGTTTTGTTGGACATCAGCCTGTTGAATTTCAAGCTGCTGTATATTTTGACTATTCTGTTGTTTTTCATTCTCCAAAGTTTTAGTTTGATTCAGTTCCGGTGGAGAAATT
>CAZEVV010000253.1:0-3653 GCA_964515675.1 uncultured Paludibacter sp.
TTGCGCTACTGCGTTAAATGATGTAGCATCGAACTGATTAAAATACATACGCTCGATGGACACATTAAATTTTGCAAACTCTTGCAATGCTAAGTCGAAACCATTGTCGATGCTTTGCCAATAATCGCCCTTTTCATACGAAGGCATTACACATACAAAGCGTTGCGTTTTTTTCATTGCCAACGAACGTGCTAAAATATTAGGCGAATAATTCAATTCTTCGAGTGCCATTTCAACCGCCTCTTTGCTTTTTACCGACACTTCGCCGCGTTTATGTAAAACACGATCCACAGTACCCTCGCTCACCCCCGCAAGCTTAGCAATATCCTTTATTCGAATATTTGAACTCTTATTGGTTTTCATCATATTATTGAATACTGTTGTGAAATTTTATTGATAGAAAATTTATATTTTTTCAATAATCAACCGCATATTTATTCGGAATGATTATCATTTTAGCCATTTACTTACTGATTGGATTTAAAAAGCTATCAAAAACACATATTTAAATGAACAATCAGCAATTGAACTTAAAAATCATAATTCCGTGTGCGTACACAGTAAAATTATGACGCAAAAATAATACATATTTTGTAAATATAAAATTATTTGTATCTTCGTGTTCGCACACGGAAAGTGTAAAGAGTATTCAAAATGCAGTTTAAATACTGATTTACTGATATTTAAATACTCACTTACTATTTTTGTTAGCAATTTTTTTATGTTTTATTGATAATTCTTTGCAAAAAAAACATGTTCCGAAGTGGGTTTTTGCTCCTTAATTTTAAGTTTTGGATAGAATTTGTGCAAAGAATGACTCAGGGCATTTGCAAAAAAAACATAAAAAACAATTATATAAAGAACAAAAAAATTAAAGAGAAATAAAAGAGATAAAATAATAATATAAACTCTATACAATAATTAATTATATAAAGGTATGAAAAACTTTTTAGACGAAAATTTCTTGTTGCAAACAGCATCTGCTCAAAAACTTTATCATGAGCACTCGGCAAAAATGCCTATCATCGATTATCACTGTCACTTGGTACCGTCAATGGTGGCCAACGACCATCAATTTCGCTCGCTCACCGAAGCATGGTTGGGGGGCGACCACTACAAATGGCGTGCTATGCGCACAAATGGTGTCGACGAACGTTTTTGCACTGGTAAAGACACTAGCGACTGGGAAAAATTCGAAAAATGGGCCGAAACAGTTCCTTACACAATGCGTAACCCACTGTATCACTGGACACATTTGGAGCTGAAAACTGCTTTTGGCATCGAAAAATTGCTTTCGCCAAAAACAGCTCGCGATATTTACGAAGAATGTACCGCAAAATTGCAAACACCCGAGTTTTCGGCGCGTAACTTAATGCGTCATTACAAGGTGGAAGCCGTTTGTACTACCGACGATCCAATCGACACGCTCGAACATCACGTAAAAACACGCAACGATGGTTTCGAAGTAAAAATGTTGCCAACATGGCGCCCCGACAAAGCTATGGCGGTTGAAAATGCTCAGGAATTCCGCACCTATGTGGAGCAATTGGCAAAAGTAAGCGAAATATCTATTTCTAATTTCGACGATATGATAGCTGCCTTGCGCAAACGTCAAGATTTCTTCGCATCGTTGGGTTGCAAATTGTCCGACCATGGTATCGAAGAGTTTTATGCCGAAGATTATACCGAAGCCGAAATTAAAGCTATTTTCAACAAAGTATATGGTGGCACACAACTTTCGCACGACGAAGTGTTGAAATTCAAATCGGCCATGATGGTAATTTTTGCCGAAATGGATTGGGAAAAAGGTTGGACACAACAATTTCACTATGGCGCCATTCGCAACAACAATACACGCTTATTCAATAAATTAGGTGCCGATACAGGTTTCGATTCAATTGGAACGTTCAACACAGCAAAAGCAATGTCGAAATTCTTGAATCGACTCGACACTAACGATAAATTGGCCAAAACAATTATTTACAACCTCAATCCGGCCGACAACGAGATGATTGCCACAATGATTGGTAACTTCCAAGATGGTTCGGTAGCAGGAAAAATCCAATTCGGTTCGGGTTGGTGGTTCCTCGACCAAAAAGATGGCATGGAAAAACAAATGAACGCGCTTTCGGTACTCGGTTTGTTGAGCCGCTTTGTGGGTATGCTTACCGACTCGCGCAGCTTCCTCTCCTACCCGCGCCACGAGTATTTCCGTCGCACGCTTTGTAATTTGTTGGGCAACGATATCGAAAATGGACTTTTACCACATCAAGAAATTGATTTCATTGGCCAAATGGTTGAAGATATCAGTTATAACAATGCAAAAAAGTTCTTCAATTTTGAATAAAAATTCGATTTGCGCATTAAAAATGTATAATTAATTTTTTTTAGCAATAATCAATCATCATTATTAGTGTAAATTAAAAAAATACACTACTTTTGGTCAACCAATTTTCAATAAAACAAATTTCATTCAATTTTAGCAAAAAAAATGAGTAAAAAAATTGTAACATTAGGAGAAATTATGCTCCGTTTATCAACTCCGGGTAACACACGCTTTGTTCAATCGGATGTGTTTGATGTAGTTTATGGTGGCGGAGAAGCAAATGTTGCTGTAAGTTGTGCCAACTATGGTCACGATGCCTATTTTGTAACAAAATTGCCCAAACACGAAATAGGGCAATCGGCAGTTAACTCGCTTCGTAAATTTGGTGTAAAAACCGATTTCATTGCGCGTGGTGGCGACCGTGTAGGTATTTACTATCTCGAAACAGGCGCGTCGATGCGTCCAAGTAAAGTAATTTACGACCGAGCACACTCGGCCATAGCCGAAGCCGATGCTAGCGATTTCGATTTCGATGCTATCATGCAAGGTGCCGATTGGTTTCACTGGTCGGGCATTACTCCTGCCATTTCCGACAAAGCTGCCGAACTTACAAAATTGGCTTGCGAAGCTGCAAAACGCCATGGCGTAACAGTTTCGGTTGATTTAAATTTCCGCAAAAAACTTTGGACAAAAGAAAAAGCACAATCTATCATGCGTCCGCTTATGCAATATGTTGATGTTTGCATTGGTAACGAAGAAGATGCCGAACTTTGCTTAGGCTTTAAACCCGATGCCGATGTTGAAGGTGGACATACCGATGCCGAAGGTTACAAAGAAATATTCATTCAAATGGCCAAAGAATTCGATTTTAAATATGTAGTTTCAACATTGCGCGAGTCGTTTTCGGCTACACACAATGGCTGGAAAGCAATGATTTACGACAACAAAGAATTCTACATGTCGAATCGTTACGATATCGACCCTATCATCGACCGTGTTGGTGGTGGTGACTCGTTCTCGGGCGGTATAATCCATGGTTTACTTACAAAACCTAACCAAGGCGAAGCCCTCGAATTTGCAGTAGCAGCTTCGGCATTGAAACACACTATCAACGGCGACTTCAACCTCGTTTCGATTGAAGAAGTGGAAGCTTTGGCCGGTGGCGACGCTAGCGGTAGAGTGCAAAGGTAGCCCCTAGCCCCTAAAGGGGGACTAAGTTACCAATTCTCTATCACAACAAATTCAATTATTTATAAAAACTAATTTCTCTTATCCCCCTTTAGGGGTTAGGGGCTAATAATTAAATTATGCGTTTTTCAAAGCTCCA
>CAZEVV010000254.1:0-3610 GCA_964515675.1 uncultured Paludibacter sp.
TTTGATTGACGATAATTACCACCACCAACAGCAAATCCGTTACTTGTTACACTTGATTGAGGCGATAGACGCATAATGTCATTCATGCTACGAGAAATTGTAGGAACAGAGTTGATTTGGGCACGATTTACACTTGTAATAGCACCTGAACGCTCGCTACTCATGTTTGTACTACCGCTTACACCAACTACAGAAATCTCTTGTAGGTCAACGCCACTTTCGGTTAACTGTACGTTTAAATTGAAGTTTTCTCCTAAGTTTAAAGACACATTGCTAAGTTTGTAACTCGAATACCCTACGTACGATACGGTAATATTGTAAGGTCCGCCTACGCGCATACCTACAATACTAAAATTACCATCTAAGTTTGTAACAGTTCCAAACTGAGTACCTGATGGCGTGTGTAAAGCTACTACTGTAGCACCCACAATCGATTCGCCTCCAGATGTTACCTTACCACTAATACTTGATGTCGTTACCTGCGCATAAATGCTGGTGCTTAGAAATACCAATATGGCCGCTAAAGCCATTCTGATTAATCGTTTCATCATAAGTTTTTTTTTTAATTGTTGATTTGTTTTTTTGATGCAATTAACACGTTATTGTCAATATTTTACATTTTTTTCGCTGCAAATATAAGCTATTTTTTGATTAATCCTAATGTTTCGACTTATTTTTTATTAACAATAGCATATAAAATATGCCTTGAAATATCAACAAATGAAAAATGATGTATTTTTCTACTTTCAGTTTGATTATTGGATACATTCGCCCATACAAAACTGTAATAATAATGCATAAAACTGCAATAGTCTGACATTTTTTAACACATAAGTTAATATAAAAAAAGAATTTCCGATTTATGAAATATTTATTACAAAATTTTCATTCATCATTACAGTTTACATAAGTTATGCACTTATTGAATAGTATTTTGTTGAATAAGCTTGTATAGCAGACAGACAGGTTCAATTAAATATTAATTAAATCTTGTCATTTACTAATAGATTTTTTGGCTTCGTGAAACTTTGCGACACAACCTCTAAAAAAAACAAAAGTTAAAGGCACAAAAAATACATTGCGAAAACTGTGATACAAAAAAAAATCAAAAAATGTATAATGCATGTAGAAAACAAAGTATTCGCATGTATATTTGCTTGCTCATGCATTAATTATGCATTTTTTTAGAAGTTTGCGATGTGATATTTTTTTTGTTTCGTAAAAATGTTGTAAGTTTGCGACTGTGTTGTTTTTAAATTTTGAAAATGAATAAAAAAGATTTATATAATCGGGTGATTGAATGGCGCGAAAAACGCATCTCTCACCGAAATTTCATTCTTATTTTAAGCTTAACCATTGGTGTGCTTACGGCTACTGCTGCATATGTGTTGAAATCGACCATTCATTTTATACAGCATTTTCTGACGGAGAGTTTTAGTCGCGACGATGTGAACTATTGGTACTTGCTTTTTCCAATCATTGGCATTACACTCACTTCGCTTTTTGTTCGTTACATTGTAAAAGATGATATTAGTCATGGTGTTACACGCATACTTTACGCCATTTCGCAACGCAAAAGCATATTAAAATTGCATAATATTTGGTCGTCGATGGTGGGCAGCTCGGTTACCATTGGTTTTGGTGGCTCGGTAGGAGCCGAAGCGCCAATAGTGCTTACAGGCTCGGCCATTGCGTCGAACTTGGGCAAGTTTTTTAAACTCGACCAAAAAACACTCATGCTACTCGTTGGCTGTGGCGCTGCTGGCGCTGTTTCGGGAATTTTTAAGGCACCCATAGCAGGCTTGGTATTTACACTCGAGGTGCTTATGCTCGACCTCACGCTATCGTCAATTGTGCCCATACTCATCACCTCAGTAACAGCCACTTCTATCGCCTATATTCTATCGGGCAGTGCTTTTATGTTTCAGTTTAGCACCTACGAGCCTTTTGCCGTCGAACGCATTCCGTACTTAATATTGCTCGGGATTGTGTGCGGATTGGTGTCGTTGTATTTTACACGCGGTATGAATAAATTGGAGGGTGGTTTCAGAAAAGTGAAAAAGCCCTACCAAAAGCTTATGGTGGGTGGCGCAATGCTGAGTTTGCTTATCTTCATTTTTCCGCCTTTGTATGGCGAGGGCTACGAAACAATTGAGGCATTGCTTAATGGAAATTCGGAAACGGTGCTCGACCGAAGTTTTTTCAAATACATGGTTTCAAACGAATGGGTTATTGTTGCATATTTGGTATTAATTGTAATATTTAAAATTTTTGCTACAGCGGCCACTAATGGCGCTGGTGGTGTGGGTGGAATTTTTGCGCCTTCGCTCTTTATGGGTGCACTTACAGGCTTTGTTGTGGCGCGTGTGTTTAATATCTTTGGCATACACCTGCCCGAAGAAAATTTTGCACTTGCGGGCATGTCGGGACTCATGTCGGGGGTAATGCATGCGCCGCTCACAGGTATTTTTCTGATTGCCGAACTTACTGGCAGCTACAATTTATTTATGACACTTATGGTAGTTTCAACTGCATCGTTTATTACCATACGATTGTTCGAAAAACACAGTTTGTATGCCATGCGATTGGCGCAAAAAGGCGAATTGCTCACACACAACAAAGACAAAGCGGTGCTTACCTTGCTAAAAATGGAGAATGTAATTGAGACAGACCTTTCGGTGGTATATCCCGACATGAATTTGGGTGAATTGGTAAAGATTTTTTCGAAATCGAAACGAAATATTTTCCCTGTAGTGCATCGCGAAACAAACATTTTGCTGGGCGTGGTGTTATTGGATGAAGTGCGCAATATTATGTTTCGCCCCGAGCTTTACGAACGATTTACAGCGCAACAACTGATGATTTCGCCCCCTGCCAAACTCAATCAATCGTTGGCAATGGAAAAGGTAATGACAATATTCGAAGATACTGGCGCATGGAATTTACCCGTTATCGACGACCAAAAACGTTATGTGGGCTATGTTTCAAAATCGAAAATCTTTAGTTCGTATAGGCATGTTTTGGTGCATTTTTCGGAAGAGTAGCCCCTAAATCCCCTAAAGGGGACTTGAAGAGGGGGCAGTGAATGTTTAAAGGGAGTTGGAAGATTGGAAAATTTGAAGATTTGAAGATTGGAAGATTGGAAAATTTGAAGATTTTGGCCCAAACCTCTGCTTTTGCCGATTGCTAACGGGAGAATTATATTGCACCAAACCCTGCTTGTCCCGAAAGCTTTCGAGAGGACTTAAAGAGGCGGCAATGCAAAACTTACATAAGTAAACACTTAGCGCTCTCCTATTCCCCCTTCTGGACTTCCTCCTGAGTTACGATGAAGGGGGTTAGAGGGCAGAATTTAAAAAATATATAAATTTATGAAAACAACTTTTATAACACTAACATTAAGCTTTATGGTTTTGATTAGCTCTTATGCTCAGGAGAACCTGGGCTATCAATTACCGCCAAAAAGTATTCTCGATTTGGCCGATTTTGAACGTGCACCTGCTGTAGCTATGGATGCAAAAAAACAGTATGTGCTTTTTAGCTATCGAAGCACCTATAAAACACTCGACGACCTTAACCAAACCGAAATGAGCTTGGCGGGCTTGCGCAT
>CAZEVV010000255.1:0-3602 GCA_964515675.1 uncultured Paludibacter sp.
ACTCTCGATAAGTTTTGTAGCTTTGCCAGTACAAATAATCATTACACCGGTAGCCATGGGGTCGAGCGTGCCAGCATGCCCTACCTTAAGCTTTTTCATTTTCAAAGTCTTACACAATTTCCACCGAATCTTACTCACCACATTGAACGAAGTCCAATTCAATGGTTTGTTTACATACAAAACCTCACCCTCAACAAAATTCATACACACAATTATTCTCGAAAAACAAAGTTTGCATTATTCACACAATGAAAAATTTGTTTTTAATATAAGCAAATAAAAAACTACAAAATCGACATATCAACGCCCATTGCGAGCATCAACAAAATAAGCAAACCAACAACAATACGGTAATAGCCAAAAGCCTTGAAGCCATATTTTGTAATGTATCCGATAAAAAACTTAATAGCCGCCATAGCTACAATAAAAGCCACAACATTACCAATAATAAGTGTTATTATGTTTTCGGACAACATAGCAGCACCCGCAGGGTCGGTCACTAATTTTAAAAGTTTATATCCAGCAGCAGCCATCATGGTAGGTACAGCAAGAAAAAACGAAAATTCGGCCGCTGTTTTACGCGATAATTTGGTAGACATACCACCAACAATTGTCGCCATTGAGCGCGAAACGCCTGGAATAACGGCTATACATTGGAAAAAACCAATGATTAAAGAACGCTTCCAACCTATGGTTTGGTCATCGTTAACTTTATTAAAAAGTTTATCGACAAATAACATAAACACACCACCAATGACAAGCATAATTGCAACAACTTCAACACGCTCGAGCATTGCATCGATATAATCCATTGCTGTAAGGCCAATAATTGCAGCAGGCAAAAATGCGATAAAAAGTTTAATGTAGAAGTCGACCGATTGAAAAAAACGTTTCCAATACAATACCAATACCGAAAGTATTGCACCAAACTGTATATTGACAGTAAATGCTTTTACAAAATCGGTACTTTCGACACCCAAAAGTGCTTGCGCAATAATCATATGCCCAGTAGACGATACAGGTAGAAACTCAGTTAAACCTTCGACTATAGCAATAATTATGGTTTCAAGAATTCCCATATCTTATTTCTTTGCTTTTGGTTTATATAAAATAGCAAATACAATGAACAAAAAGCCAAAAAACGAAACCATTGGACCTACAGTAATACGGCGTGTACTGAAAATGTCGGGATTAAATTCGACAACAGTAGTTGAACCAGTCATAAGTAAAAAACCAATGACAATAACCACAAAACCTAAGGCTATGAGAATGAGATTAATCTTTTCGAGACCAAATTTTTTATTATCTTCCATAAAAAATGAATTTAATATTTTTCGATTATATTTTTATAAGCTAATTACACAAAATACATGTCGTTGGTTTTCATTCGCAAATATCTGCCAACAGCAAAAAACGACGACAAAGCGGTGAGGAAAATACCAGTTAGGACCACCAACAGTACAACAATAAGAGCCGACTCAACCGAAATGAGCAAGCTTGTAAGTCCAAACTCGTATTGCACATAATACAACATTGCGGCCAAATAAATGAGCGAAAGAAATGCTGCTAACAATCCATTTAATGCCCCACGCAAAACATAGGGTCGACGTATGAACCAATGTTTGGCGCCAACGAGTTTCATTGTATTAATTAAAAAACGGTTTGAATAAACTGCTAAGCGCACAGTATTATTAATGAGTGCCAATGATATTATAAGTAAAACAGCTGCAAGCCCGAGCAATACCAAACTAATTTTTTTTACATTTTCGTTTACCAAACTCACCAAATCCTTTTGATATACAATTCGATTGACATGATCAAAGGCACTCAGTTTTTTTTCAATCATCACAACACTATCAGGATGTGCATAATCGGCATTCAGTTTTACTTCGATAGAGGCCATTAAAGGATTATAGCCTAAAAAGTCCTGCGGATCCTCGCCCAATGATGCAACGTGATCTTTTAGTGCTTGTTCTTTCGAGATGTATTCGTGCGATTTAGCAAAAGGTGCTGCGCTAATATATTTTTCGATACGCTTTACATACGAATCGGATATTTTGTCCTCTAAAATGACCGATAAATTTATGTTTTCGCGCACATAGATGCTAATGTCGCGTGCCAAAAACAGCAATAAAGTAACTAAGCCAACCAAAAACAAAACTAGCGACATGCTAAAAGTCGATGTCAAATGCAAATCCTTAAAAATCGATTTCTTTTTATATTTATGTTTAGCCATATATTATCATTTTTATTAAAAAAATTATCCAACACTACATTATTTTTGTATTTGTTTATTGCGATAAATGTATAAGAAATAAGCACCAATTAAAAGCAACAACAAAATAGAAGCAATCAGCGAAATGGCATTACCCATGCTGTATGATTTTGGTTCGAAACGGAATTCTATTTCATAATCACCAGCCTTGAGAGGCATAGCACGCAACAAATAATTGGCTCTAAAATAAGGTTGAATAGCGCCATTTATATAAGCATTCCAACCTTTATCGTAATAAATTTCGGAAAACACAGCCAGCTGATCGGTTGCCGAAGAGAACTTATATTTCAAATGATTGGGTTTGTACGAAACTAAATCGATAACAGCAGTTGAATCGGCAGTGATTTTTGCGGGCAACATGCTTTCGAAAGTTTTGTCGACCACCAATTCGGTTTTGGTATCGATATTGCCTAAAAGCAACATTTCTTCGTCGGCATTTTGTGCAATGCGCACATTTTGCACAAGCCATGCATTGCCATTGGCATATGGGTTGAGCAAAGGTTGTGCTTCTTTATTGTATATTACATATTTCATGTTCAACATATTAAGCACGCCCAACGAGTCGAGTACCGACTCCAAATCGTTGGCTGCCGTTACACGACCAAAAGCGCTAAACATTTTACCAATTTCAGGTTCAATGTGCATATTAATCAACTCTTGATATCTGCGTAATTTTGCAGCATGATAACCACCAATATTGTGGTGAAAATAAGATGGTTTCGAATCGTTGAATATATTCACCGTTGCATCCAACACACGGAATTGAGCTTTATCTTGCAAAATAAATTTATCAGCTGGCGTTGGCTGCACCACATTGTCGAAATTACGTTTACGATCGAAATGACTATCGTTCAAATAACGTTTAGCAACTGGCACTAAATCGAGCAAAAACAAAACACCCGTAAAAACTATGGCTACATTTGTTTTAATTTTATTGATACATACAATATATAATAATGCCGCTGCTGCCAACACAAAACCAACCGAACGCCATGCATCGGCCACGAGCATATCTTTGCGATCGAGCACAAGTGTTTGGTTCAAAAATGCATAATCGCCCTGAAATTGCTGTGCATCGGTAGGCGCACTAAAACTACCAGCCAAACTTGGTATCAGAGCAAAAATCAATGCAATGCCACCTACTATAGCTGCGCTTATTGTAATAGGTTTAATTAGTTTTTTCTTATCGTCGGCATAATACAAAACCTCTTTCAAAGCCAAAAGGGCGATAAGTGTAATGCCAAATCCAGCCGCCACCAAGGTCATCGACACCGTGCGAAACTTATTGTACATAGGCACATAATCGATAAAAATATCGGTAAGCCAC
>CAZEVV010000256.1:0-3585 GCA_964515675.1 uncultured Paludibacter sp.
TCTCACTTATTCTCCGTCGACTAAAAGTTGCATTTGCAAGTTGAATTCAAGAATTATTTTAAGATATATGTTGTTTAATGTTTTGAATATCAACAGTAGGCATTAGAGGTCTGAAGGTCGGGGTTTCAAATGCAATGTAATAAATCCTCAGTGTGGCTAGCGACGTACAACAGTATGCTCCATTTTTTACTCATTGGGTATGTGTTTGTGGGGTTGATCGCTATTTGTGTTTTCGTTTTTAATGCTTTTAAAGTAATCGGAAATTAAAACTAATAACTTATTTGTTATGCTTATCTCATCGTCGTTAGGCGACAATACGATATGCGTATTGCAATACATTATGCATTTATTCAAGTCCTCGGCTGTAAGTTTGCTTATTTCTTTAATTAACTGGCGATTGATTTCCCAATATATGTGTTGAGAGAAAAATACACTGTTTGATTTGAGTTTTACAAGTCTGCGCTTTTGTGTTTCTTCTCTACTGAAATATGTGAAGGGGTGCGAAATATCAGCGAGAAAATTCAAAGCTTTTACAATTTTCGATCTCTTTTTCTCGGCTACCACCTGTACCGAACGTAGCTGATATGTGACTGGTTGCATAAATACATGGCATTTCGACGAATCGTTAACTAAATCGCGGGCGCTCACATAGCGCGGACAATAACCTATTGCAGTGAACACAATGGAATCTTCAGGCAAACAACTGAATTCGAACTTCCCGTCAAACTCGGCTACAGTGATTCTATTTTTCGACAATTTGATGGTTGCATTAGGAACAGCGTTTTTTGTTATCTCATCGAGCACAGTGCCCTTTACTGTTACTGGTTTTTGAGCTGAGATTTGGTTTGCTAAAACAATTTGTCCAATAAAAAATCCTGTTATTAGGATAAAAAATCCTGTAATCGCCTGTTTCATTTGTTTTAAATTTTATATGTTAAGAGATTGTTTATCGTTTAATTACTACTAACGAGCTATTCATTAATCGTGGGTGCTTCCGCTAACCATTAGGGCTACTGAGTGCACTGCCTGCCCCGTTATTTCGGGGTCAGCCAGCCTGTGACTCATAGCGTGTGTCAGCAGTAGTGGTTTATATTTGATCAGATTCATTTTCAAATAGTTCATGTAGTTTTTGTCTCAAAAGCTTTTTGTCTGGAAGCTGAGTTTTATAGTCTGAAACCATTGTTGGAGAAAGACTTCTACTTAATGCATATTCAACTACTTCACTGTCTTTGTCTTTGCACAATAAAATTCCAATACTTGGATTTTCATTTGATTTTTTTACATCTCGGTCTAATGCTTCTAAATAAAAGTTTAGTTGACCTAAATATTCTGGTTTAAACTTCTCTGCTTTAAGTTCAAAGGCTATTAAGCATTGAAGTCCCCTGTGATAAAAAAGAAGGTCAATATAAAAATCGCTGTTTCCAACTTGCAATTTGTATTCTTCACCTATAAACAAAAAATCTTTACCAAGTTCAAGTATAAAGTTTCTCATCTGTTTAATAAGTCCACGTTGCAATTCGCGTTCACTATGTGATTCTGACAGACTCAAAAATTCAAACACGTAACTATCTCTAAATGTGTTTACTATGTTTGGATTTGTTTTGTTTAATGATTTCGGGAGTTCTGTTTTGCCTATCATTGTCCGTTCGAATAAACTTGAAGATATTTGTCTCTCAAGTTCCCTAAAACTATAACTTTCATGTTTTGCTAGTCTTAGATAGAATTCCTTCTCCTCAATAGTTTTGCATCTTGAAAATATTGCCAAATTATGTGACCAACTAATTTCTCTCAACAGTGTTGAGAGTTTTGGAAAATCCTTATAAGCCTCGTAGAACTGCTTCATTCTCCAGATATTTTTGTCAGAAAATCCTTTTATTTCAGGTTCGTTATGTTGAATATACCTAGCCAATTTTGAAACGACTGAATCGCCCCATTCTGCATTTGCAATTTTCACACTAATGTTTTTACCTATACTCCAATAAAGATTAATAAGTTCGGCATTAATAGCTCTAATTGCATTTGACCGTGATTGTTTGATAAGATTGATTATATCCAAAAATTCTTCTTTCATATTCTTATATTAAGCCACAAATTTAGTCAATCTTTTTAGATTTTGTACGTCATTTCTAATTTGTAATTTCACATTTTTTTACCGTTACTGCCTAACGATTTTCAGCTTGCCGAAGGTGGCGATTTTCAGCAGATACTTTCATACGAAGAACTAAAGTTTATATCCCCACAAAACTGTCCTACGAAGCACAGAACCGCCACTTTTGGCAAGATGCTGTTAGGTGCTGGTGTTTTAATTTTTACTTTTTAGAATTAATCGTTGTAACTTCGTATCTTTTTTAAAATCGGAAACCTTTAAAGAATTTTCATATTCCTTTAAACTAATTTCTTCCCAATTTCCTTTGTAATCATCTATGTCCAAAATGAATGATATGTTTGGGTAAGATTTTATTACGACTTGTAATGCGTTTTCATCTTCCTCTATCCAACCAACATAAAAATGTAAATTTCCATATTTTTCTTCTAATTTCTCCAAAGTAGTTCCGACACCGATACCTTCTTTTGTTTTAAATTTTTCAGAATAAATCAATAGATAATTTATTTTATCATTCCAATACCAACCACTACAGTTGTCTGAGGAAATATAAAAAACGTCCTTGTTATTTTTATATTTATTTCGCTCACGTTCATCATCAAAAGAGTCACTTGATTTATATATTAAAGCTCCTATCTCTATTTCGGGATTTTCCGCCCATCCATGTTCATTAATAACCAAATTGCTTCCTAAAGCAAACCCCCCATCACAACAAGCATCAGTACAAGTGCCATAGCCTTGGACATATTTGTAGTTATAGTCATTTTTTGCAGAATTTTGCCAAGAACCACCAATCTTGAAGTATCCGACAGAATTGTTAGTTATCAAAAATTTGTCTTCAAAATTTTCTTCAGCAACATCTCCTGATTGTTCTTCGATTTGAGAGATGTTCTCTTTTGCTTGTGTTTGCTCATTTACTGTCTCATCATCTTTCGAAGATTGTTGCCCACAGCTTGTCGCAAGAATTAACGTAGTTGAAATCAGCAAAAACTTGAATTTTTTCATAACATATTATTTGGCTATTTTTACTTACTCTTTTCTACGGTTTTCAGTTTCCCCCGTTTTATTTCAGGACGTGGCATTCGTTACACTTGCACCTAGCATTCCGCTACACAAACTCAATTTCCAATATCCGAACTCCATGATCGTATACATCAGCTTTATTACCCTTGTTAATGTATTTATTCTTTTGAAATTTAAATAGTTATTGAAATGTTGCGTTTTAATGTTTGTTCTTATATAGGAATTAGAGTAATAGCTTATTTGTCGCCATTTTCTACTATCATATACCCTCCAATAATTAAACCGCCACAAATTTATAAATATTTCTTTAATTAACAAGCCTTTGCAACATTTATTTGGGAGAATTTTGGGACTGCACGGAAATAAGTATTCAAAAAATTGCCTTTGCTGTGTTTGATGCAAGTTTGTTTGTGAGTTTTTTAGAGTGTTTGTTGCGCCATGTGCGAAATGCGAATGGC
>CAZEVV010000257.1:0-3574 GCA_964515675.1 uncultured Paludibacter sp.
GTGGTGGCTTTGTGGATGCCGTGCCGAAAGCCCGACCCGCAAGGGGCACGCCCAAGAAGAAGCCCCCCAGCCCCCTTGGGGGAGTAAGAGATTTACAATTTAAAAATTTACGATTTACGATTGAAAATACCAATTCATTTACACATCATTCTGATATTTTCAAGCGACAAGGAGGTGGCTTGTTCCTAGTGTGTGTCGAAAGCCTAACCCCGAAGCCCCCTTGGGGGAGTAAGAAGTTTTGAGTTCTGAGTTTTGAGTAAAGAGTAAAGAAAAATCGAAAAATACTCTATACTCCAACTCTATTTTTTCTTAAACTTATATCGCTCGGCATCGGTGCTGAGTTCGAGGCTGGTGGCTGTGCTCCATGCTTTTGCCCAGGCTACAAAGTCGGCCGAGGAGCGTTTGTTGACCGTGTGCAATGGCAATAGTTGTGTGGCCCATTTTTGTTTGCGTAGCATTTTGTCGGCTTTTATAGCAAAGGAGCAATAATCGGAGTAGGACGACGAGCCGAAACCAACTACCGAAAACTGTATTTCGTCGTTTTGCGCGTATTTTTTGAATCGTTTTTTGAAATTATTGGCCGATGCAGGTGGTTCGCCATGGCCGTAGGTGCAGCTGAAAATGATTAAGTGCTTGGCCGATGGGTAGGTTTTGTATTTATTCATGTCGTCGATGTACACTTTTTTACCCAAAGCGGATAACTGCTCGAATACCGCCGAAGCGTACTTGGCGGTGCTGCCATTTTCGGTACCTACAAGTATTATTATCTCGGCTTCGTTGGATGAATGGCGGTTGTTGCTTTTGCCTTTTAATCGTTTGTAACTAATAACAAAGCCCGTCCAGCTGAATGCTGCAATTGCAATTGAGGCCAAGGCTAAAATAGTGGCCCAAAGGCTGCTTTTTGTGCCTGTATGCCAATCGAGACTTATTAGGTTGAGTAGTGCATGGTAGGGGTAGGGCAGTGTTTCAACTACTTGCCCATTAAATTGATTGATTTTTAGCTCTTTATTTTTTAATTTTAAAATGTAATACTCGCTCTCATCTTCGAAAAATGGGAATTCGAGCTTTTGTAAATCTGTAATGAAGTATTTGTTAAAGACATCGAATTCCTCAATATTTTTTGGTGCAAGCTCAAGTTTTTGTTCGTTCACAGTTGATTGAGCCGATTTTTGCGGTACTAATCCAAAACGGTGCATGAACAAATAAGTTCCTGTAAGTGAGCTGATAAATAGTGGTATGAGTAACAATCGCCCCATACTCACATGTAGTTTAACGGCCCAACTACCAGTTGGTTGCTTAGCAAAAAACTTGCGTACACCTTGTTGCCGTTTGATAATGAGTGCCACACCCGATATGATGATGAGCATGAGTAAAAACGACACCAAACCTACAATAAACCTGCCTGTGTTGTGCAAAAACAATGACCGATGCAGCGAAATGGTCCATTTTATAAATGCGCTTTCGGTGCGTGCTTTTGCAATTACACGTCCATCGGTAGGGTCGATAAGTAATTTTTGTTCTTCGAAATTTTCGTTTGTTGTTTCGATAAATACATGTCCGTATTTATCAACAGCAATGGCGCTAGCATCAGGATGTTGTTTTTTGATTGCAGTAATGGCTTGTGCAATTGATACTTGCGAAGCCTTACTTTGGTCGTAGGCTGGTAATTGCCTTTGGTGTATGGCATGTACAGCCAAAATTACCCCAGTAATTGAGGCAATTATTAAAAAGATAGATGAAACAACGGCCAGCGCAAAATGCGCAAGCCGCCATATTTTTTTTAGCATGATGTTGAGAATGAGTTTTTTATTTGTAAATATTTAGCCCCCCAACCCCCTAAAGGGGTGGTGAGATAGCATCGAATAAACTTTTTTGATTTGAAGTAGCATTTTTTTTGAATTACTAAAAATGTTATCAGTTTATGATACATAATTTAATTGTGAAGTCAATACTAACAAGCAAAACGATGTAACCACATCAAATATGTGCGGAGCAGTTGCTTTTATTGCACTTTGTTTAGCTTAACAGTTTTTATATATCCTCGTCCATCGGTACGTTCGGTAACTTTGTCGGTGCTATAAACAAGTTCTACATCGTCAACATAATAATATTGGTCTTCAACAGCCGATTCGAAACGAATTTTGTAGCCTTTGTTCAATAATTTATCGTCGAGTGTAAGCGTTGTAATCCTTCTATCACCACCTTTGATGGATGCACCTGTAACGGCATCGAGCTTTTCGGGTTTCGCTTTTTGTGCTTTGTACCATTCGGTTAGGCTGTCCCACCAACGTTTATCGGGTCCCAACATGGCAAGGGTTTTTTCGTATTTACCTTGCGGGTTGTTGAGTGAAACTACCACATATGCACTTTCGCCTTTATAAGGGTTCATTTGAATCATTGCACGGTATTGTGTTTGAGCTTGCAAGGCGTAACTTGCTATTGCAAAGCCTATCAATAAAACTAGTTTTATATGTTTCATTTGATTTTTTTTGTTTTCAGCTAAACAAATTTCTTATTTAAAAGTTGATGTAAGCTGTATTTTTTTGTTTTTAATAAATTTTTGTTGGTATTTATTTTAAAAATGAGATGTCAACTTTCGCATTTTTAAGATATTCGTTTTGTTCAGCTAAATCGAAGGCTGTTTCGCCAAATTCGGTTTCAATTGTTTTATCGGCATTTTTCGATAGCAAGAATTTCAGAATTTTATCGTTTTGCGCCGTAAGTGCAATTTTGTGCAATACTGTCATTTCCTCATCGTTTTTTGCATTGATATCTATGCCCAGGTGTGCAATTTTTTTAAACAAATCCAAATCATCTTTTTGTGCTGCCAAATGGTAAAGCGTACTTTTTTCTTTTTGTGGTGCTGTTACATTCAGACCCATTGATTTTAGAAGATTTAGTTTTTCGCTAAAAATATCAGTAGTTTGTGTTGAGCCTGCACGCGCCGGGCGGTAGGATTGAATAAGATAGTAAGCGAGATTATTGCCTTTAATATCTTTTACTTGAACATTGGCTTTGTGGCTCAAAAGCATTTTTGCTATATCGACACTTCCTGTAGTTATGGCCGACGTAAGCGCCGACTCGCCTTTGTTGTTTTGAATGTTTACATTGGGTGTTTTATGTAATAAAAAATGAACCAATTCGCTGTCCATGCCTCCGGCTGCAAGTATAAGCATGTTGTTGCCTTCTTTGCTTAAGGCATTTGGATTGAGCCCTTTCGAAATAAGATAATTCACTGTTTCCATTTGATTTTGCTTGCGAGCAATTAAATGTAACATATTATTTCCATCAGCATCGAGCACCGAAGGTTTAAGTTTTAAATTCTCAATCAGGTATTTATAAACATCCACGCCATTGTTGGCGCGCCTTGTGCCTTGTGCAGCAAAAAGCAATGCTTTGTTGGTGGGTTTTAAACCTTTTTTTATCAATGCTTGCATGTGCGTAATGTTGCCTGTACGTGCAGCATAGTCAAACACTGTTGCACCATTTTCGTCAAGGTCGCTTAGTTTTAATCCTTTGCTAATAAGGTAATCAATAAGTTTTGCGCCTTCGTCGTAGGCTGCACCAAGCATCA